>JAGVIM010000118.1 GCA_020056045.1 Nanobdellota archaeon
AATGCAACTTTTATCTGAGCATATAAGAGATCATTTAAAAGAAATTAGAAATAGTGTTTTTAGTAATGGGAGATTTAGTCAAGAAGGTCTTGAAAATATTTTAGTTCAATATATAGATAATTTAGAAAAACAAAAACAAAATTTTCAAGATTATAGAGAAATAGTTATTCAAGCACCTGTTGGAAAAGCTCTTATTGAAACAGTAGAAGGAATAAGACAAAAGAAATTAGGCATATCAAAAAGAGAAAGAGATATATTTGCAAGACTTGGATTAATGGTTAATGGAAGTTTAGAACAAGCTGTTATTGATGGAAATATTGCATATTTCAATTCAGTAAAAGAAGTTACTCAAATAAATGAATTTCTTGCATGGGATGCTATTGAAGGATATGCTGCAGAAGTACAATCAATTGATATTTCAAAAGATACTCCTGAAAAATGTGTTTCATTTGCAGGAACAGAACGACACAATAGACTTTTTGCTTCAACTGTTGGTTCTGTTGATAAAATGATTCTTAAAATGATTGCAGGATTTAGATCTGCTTTAAATGAACAAACAGAATACTATAGATTTAGAGGACAGTATATGCAAAATATTGAAGGGCTTGTTAATGATCCTAAAATGCAAGTAAAGTATTGTGCTGATAGAATAGATATTGCTGTTGAAAATTCTTCAGAAATTATTGGTTTTTCACTTCCAGGAAGAGCTGAAGGAATAGAAAAGAATTTATCAATTTTATCAGAACCTTATACTACTGAACTTGATAATGAAACTTTTGCTAGATTTATAGAATATTTTGCTAAAAAAATGAGTAATTATGTTTCCTGGCATTATGAAGATGCATCTAGAAAACATGCTCCTGCTGAACAAATGACTATGGATGAAAAAAGAGATTTTTATAAAATAAATGCTAGTATAATTATGAAAGAAATGGCAGAAACAAATGCATTTAATTTTGCATTAGGTTCTGATTATTTATCAAGAAAAGCATATAATATGAGAGTTCTTACAAGATTTGGATCAGATGTTGCAGGTAAATATAGAATTGCAAATCCTCTTGATCCTCAAAAGCTTTCTTTAGGACTTAAAGAATTTACTGATTATATTAAAGATATTGATTCTAGGGATGAACAATTATTTAGAAAATATCTTTTAGGTTTGCCTAATGGGAATGGTAATAGCAACGGACATATTAATGGGAACAATAATGGAGATAGTAATGTTAGCGGAAATAAAAGAAATGGAAATGAAGAGCAGAGAAATATATTTTATCAAACTTTTAATCAAGCAAGAAATTATGTTGGTAATATTTTAGGAAAAGTTTTAAAAACTTCAATTGGAGGACAAGAAAAATGAATAGTATAAATAGAATATCTGAAAGTGATAAAAAACAACTAGATCTTGAAACAATGTGTCAATGTTTAGTTTGGACTCCTGAGGATTTAAAAGAATTACAAAGAATTTTAAGAAATGCGCCTGTTACACTTTCACAAGGAATTACAGATTTTGAATGCCATTTACCTGCACATTTAGCTTATCTTTTTGATAATGATGATCTAAATATTAATACATATTGTTCTGAAATTGATGATTATGGAATTGAAGGAGTAAAGTTATCAGAAAGAAGATTTCATAGATGTGTTGAAATTTTAGTTGATCCAACTGAAACAATAGATAGAGATTATGAACAAGCTATAGAATCTGGTTGGGATATAGGTAATTATAAGGGACAATCAGTATTAACAAGAGATCAATTAGAATTAAGACCTCATTTAGCAAAAACTTTAGAAATATATTCAAATAAACCTGCAGGACAAGTTGTGGTAGTATATAATCGGGGAGAAGAAGATTATCTAATATCTTTAAAATTATTTGATAGAGAAAGATTTCACTATCCTAGAACTGCAAGTGTTAAACATGAAGATAGTAATGGGGAGATAAAATGACACTAGAAAAATCACTTTATTATGCAAAATATACTGCAGGATCTTATTTAGACGTATTTTCATCTATTCCAATATGGACTGCTGAAAATATTGCAAGAGGTTCTGAAAAATTACTTGGAGAAAGAAATCCAAGATTTTTATCTAGGGAACATATTCATGAAAAAAGTCCTATTTATATAGGGAGAGAAAAATTAAGAGAGACTCTTGATACAAAACCAGGTGCATTATATCTTCAAAGTAATTTTATTGGGGCATTACCTTTTATTGTTGCAGGAGTACCTGCTGCTGAGTTTGCTCAAATGGGGATTGATAAATATCTTCAAGATGCTCCTGAAATAGTAAAATGTGCTCTTAATTCTTTATCTACTTTAGCTGCTCAAATGGTTGCAGGATATACAACTTTTATGGCAAATGAAGTTAGAGTTAATTCTGAAAAATATAGAGAAAATGGAAAATTAAGTGCAAGAAAAATTGGAAGAGGTCTAACAAATGCTGTTAAGGCATTTTTGAGTTTTGATTTATCTTATATTAGTGGAAAAACATTAGGACAATCTGCAATGATATATGCTGGAAAAGATGCAGGATTAGCTTCTGCTATTTTTGATATAGCAGTAATACCTATTTGGTATACTATTGCAATACCTCTTGGATTAAAAAAAGGAATTATTCAAACAAAAGATAATAAGGCAGATGATAGAATTGATAATGAAACAAAAAAAGAGTAATATTTTAGAGTTAGATTAGGTCTAGATTATTTCTTATTTAGTGTTACTTTATAGTAGCTACAAATAGAAAGGTTTAAAAAGAATAATTATCTATAATTTATACATAGAATATGTATAAATATTTCATGACCGAGGTGATGGGAAAATGAAATGTCTAAAAAAAGAAAAGTATTTGACTTTTGTAGAAAATTAGGTACAAAATTAGCCTTAGCTGGTTTATTATTTCATGGAGCAACTCAACTTAATTATTGGAGAAATGATATTTCTAATGCTGTAAATCCCAGTACTCAAAGAAGAGAGTTTTATGATGAATTTGGTATTCCTTTAAGAGGATGGAGTGCTGATATTGAAGAAAATCCTAAAAAATTATATGAAATAGCTGAAGCAGTATCTAGAGAAAAACAGGATGATGGGTTTAATTTAAAATATTTAAGAATTGAATCAAATAATTATTTAAAAAGAAATATTCTAGATCAAGCTGAAGACCTAGTAACAACTGGTTATGGTGGATGGTATTTCGGAAATAGAATTGGATTAATGAATCATGCAGATTCAAAAACTGTTCATCATGAAATAAAACACGCAAAATCATTTGCAATAGCAGAAAAACATCCAGAATTCATAGAAAAATGGAATGAATTAGCAAGAGATGAGAATGGAAAGAGTTTGTATAAAGGAGACTTAAAAACTTTTGGAAGCATGA
>JAGVIM010000166.1 GCA_020056045.1 Nanobdellota archaeon
AACTAAAACCAAAAATAAAGAAAAAATATTTTTATTTATCTATCTTAGCATAATTACTATTTTATTTAGTATTTATTTTAACTTTATTTTTCACTTAACCCTAATTTTTATACTATTATTTTTAACATTTCATTTTTATGAAAATAATAAAAAGAGAAAATCTACAAATTCCCTACTAGTTTTTATAGCATTTTTAATTATACTTATTAGTCATTTATTTTTTGTATTTTCAGAAATAAATTCCATATTTTACCTAGTTGGAGAAGCATTATTACTAATAGGATTTTTAAGTTTATTAATAAATCAAATTAAATTAAAAAGACAAAATAAAAATGAAAAAACGAACAAGATTAGAAGTGTTAAAAGACTTGTTAGACGTACTTCAAAAAAACAAACAAGTTAAAATAACCCATTTAATCTATAAAGCAAATTTATCTAATAATAGTATTAAACCCTATCTTGAATATCTTTTAAAAAATAACCTAATAGAACAAATAATTGTTAATGAAAAAAGAATGTTCAAAATAAATCTAAAGGGAAATGAATTCCTGCAGGAATTCAATAAGATAAAAGTCTTCTCAGAAAGCTACGGATTATAGTTTTAAAATTCTAAAAAATTCTCAAGCAGCATATTCTTAATCTATTCTCAATTCTAACTTTTATTCCATTTTATCACAAATAAAAAATATACATTAATGATAAATATTAGAAATAAATACTAACATAATCATTAGAAACAAGTAATAACATTTATAAATAGTAATTAATACTATTGTATAAAAGAAAAGAGGTATTTGAATGATTTATAAAAATCCTAAACAAAAAAAGCTGATTATATTAAATCTATTTATTGTAATTGCCCTTACTATTTTATTTTTAATCACTATTTCAGCAGAAACTTCTCAAGATTTAACTTCTCCTGATTTCAACAATGGAACATTTGTTAATACATCTTATAATTCAAGTGGTTTTGTTCAAATAACAAATGGAAATTTTTCAGGTAGTTTTATTTCAAGAATATTTGATGCAAATAGAACAGTTACCTGGTTAAATTTTTCATTTCTAAATAATCTTCTTTCAATCTCTCTTCCAGATAATCAAGAAATAGAAACTTCTTATAATGGAATTAAATATGTCAGGAAATGTTTTACTATATCATTTAGATAATCAATCAAATTCAAATATTGAAGATACATCTGGAAATAATAACAATGGAACTTCTTATCAAGTATCAACAGCAGCAGGAAAAATAAATTATTGTCAAAATTTTCAACAAGATTCTGTTATAAATATTTCAGGATCTAATTCATTAAATCTATCTGATAATTTTACAATTTCTTTTTGGGTAAAAGGAAAGGGTTTTAATTCAAGTATTATAAATGAAAAAAGATTAACGAGTTTTAATAGTTCTAGTTTTCTTGGAAGTACAACTTCTGCCTCCCTTAGCTACCCTATTTCACAAATAATAGGGGATAAATTATATACTGCAGCTATTCAATATTATTCTAATGGAACAGCAAAGTATCAAATTTTATTTACAACTTCTAATCTTAATGGTTCTAATTTAAACTACACTACAATTACTCAAAATCAGAATGGAGTTAATTATAATGGAACTTTTTATCCAACATATGCTCTTCAAATGCAAGTTGTAGCAAATACTGTTTATTTTGTTTATGCTACTTATAATTTAACATTAGGAATGTATAATTTTACAACAGCTTCAATGTATTTAAATGGAAGTAATTTTACAGAAATAAGAAGGCCAAATCCATCCTATTGTACTTCTGGTTGCTATTTCACAGGTACTCCCCCAATTAAAATGCAGGTTGTAGATAATAAAATTTATTATAACTGGATTCAGTATGATGGAAGTAAATATAATTTAAATTTTGGATCACAAAATACTGATTTTAGTGGTTGGACAGCAACAAACAATACATATAATAGTTCAAACTTTGGAGCATATACCGGGTTTGATTTTAAAGTTTTAAATAATA
The DNA here is from genome assembly GCA_020056045.1 of Nanobdellota archaeon. Classification (GTDB taxonomy): domain Archaea; phylum Nanobdellota; class Nanobdellia; order Pacearchaeales; family GW2011-AR1; genus ARS1285. Next base: position 2,001 of record JAGVIM010000166.1, read on the forward strand.
AAATTTATTATTTTTATAGTTTTTATAATAGTTCGAGTATTTATTTTTTAAATTTATCTACTACAAATCTAGATGGAACAGGATGGACAAATGTAAATTTCTTTAACATGTCTAATTTATCAGATAGTATTTCTGTACCCCTAAATCTTGAAACAGATGGCAATAGACTTTATTATATTTTTAGATATTACAACTCTTCAGGACTTTATCCAGGAGGATACTATAGCCTTTGGATGTATTCTTCAAATTTATCAGGAGATAATGTTACAAGTTATAAATACATATATCCAAATAGTGCAGGATTTGGAGAACTAAGACCTTTTTTAATAGGTGATAAAATTTATTTTGCAGACGTTTATCAAAGTTGTTGTCCTACTCAAAGAGCCCCTTATGTTTATTCAATTTACACAAATCTAACCGGCTTAGATTACAGAAGAAAATATTTAGATTATGATTATTCATCCCTGAGTTATTTTTATCCAATTGTAATTGGAAATAAAATATATTATATATTTACAGCAAGTGCTTATGGAACTGCAGGTTCTAGCTATAATTATGGTCAAATATATACTCAAACAGAAAACACAAATATAATTAATAAGGGAAATAATTTTGCAATTGGAATGACTGATTCTGAATTAAGTGCTAATATTAACGCAGGAAAAGACTATCTTTATCACGCAGATAACATAACAACAGGAATGTCATTAAGAACTGCAATAAATCCAAATCAATGGAGTCATATTGCAGTTACCTATAACAAATCATTACTAAGTCTTTATTTAAACGGAACACTGATCTCTTCAATAAATTATAACTCGTCTTTAAGAAGAGATCCATTTAATTTATTATTAGGGGATAATTTTAATGGTTCTATTGATGAACTTTCTATTTTTAATAGAACACTTTCTCAAGATGAAATACTAAACATATATAAAAGATCATTGTTTAATATGACTCTGTCTGCAAAAACCTGTTCTGATTCAAATTTTTATACTATTCCAAATTTATCTAATCTAAATCTTTCAGGAGCAAGATATTTTCAATATTTATTTAATCTAACAAATCAAGATACTTCTGTAGGAGATTCTCCAAGATTATATAATACTACAAATTATTATTTTGATAACTTTCCACCTTTAATTTCCTCATCTACATATATTTCAAATCTAACAGACTATGTAGATCCAAATGCAAATATTACTTTTTATGCAACAATAGATGATTCAGGAGCAAATGTAGGAACAAATTATTGGATAAATAATACAATACTATCTTATTACAATGGAACTAATTGGTTAAACTCCACTATGGCTTATTTATCAGGAAATCTTTATCAGGCAAACATTACCCTTGTTCCAACACAACAAAACTATAGTTTTTTCATTTGGTCAAATGATAGTTCTGGAAATTCAAATTACTCATTAACTAATAATTTTTCATCTGCCTGGGATTGTACTTGGACAATATCTTCTTTAACTTCTTCAGAATATACTGGTTGGGATCAAAACAAATTTATTTTTAATTTAACTATAAATAATACAGGAGATCCTCAATTTGCAACCAACAATTGCACCTTAGATTTTCATTTAATACACAATCTTGATTATGGTAGAATTTATTTTAATGACTGGCCAAATAATTTATTAAATAATTACTATGATATTTCTGCAGTTACTGCAAAATCTACAATAAATATAACAATAAACAGTACTTTCAGAAATCAGATATTAGAAGAATTACTTAGAATAACTGTTCAGGACTTTTTTGGATATTCCACAGTACAATCACTAAATTCAACAGGAACAATTATTTCAACATCAGGCGGTCCATATTTATATCAAAAAGTAGAATCAACTATTCCAGCTACAATTTATTTAACTCCTCAGAACATATCATTAAACGCCTATTTAAGAAATATTCCTGCAGATGGAACAACAAATACAACAGCCTACAATGTTTCATTTAATTGGACTTTGCCCTCTGGATTTCTAACAACAAATGAAGGAT
>JAGVIM010000175.1 GCA_020056045.1 Nanobdellota archaeon
AAAGGAAATCTATTAAGTGAAGAACATATAAAATTAATGAATAAACCAATTATATTTGCACTAGCAAATCCTATTCCTGAAATAATGCCTGATATTGCAAAAAAAGCAGGAGCATTTATTGTAGCAACAGGCAGATCTGATTTTCCAAATCAAGTAAATAATTCTTTGGCATTTCCAGGAATATTTAGAGGTGCTTTGGATATTAGAGCAAAAAGAATTACAGATGAAATGAAAATAGCTGCAGCAGAAGCAATTGCATCTTTAGTAGAAAATCCTAATTTTGAAAAGATAATACCCTCCCCATTAGATGAAAAGATTGTTACTTCAGTTGCAGATGCAGTTAAAAAGGCGTATAAAGAATAAAAAGTATTATAAATTATCTAATTTGATATAATTCTATGAAAATAATTGTTGGTTCCAAAAATCCTTCAAAGGTTGAAGCTGTAAAAGAAATTTTAAATGATTATAATGATTTTTCAAAAGCAGAGGTAATAGGATTAGAAGTTAGTTCAGGTGTTGATAATCAACCAAAATCCTTAGATGAAACAATAAAAGGGGCCATGAATAGAGCAAAAGCTTGTTTTATTGATTGTGATTATAGTATTGGACTTGAAAGCGGTTTAATGAAAATTCCACATACAAAAACAGGTTACATGGATTTTACATGTTGTGCTATTTTTGATGGAAAAAATGTTTGTTTAGGATTATCTTCTTGTTTTGAATATCCAAAAGAAATAACTAGATTGGTTTTGGAAGAGGGAATTGATATTAATCAGGCTTTTATTAAAAAAGGTTTAACAAAAAATCCAAAATTAGGTTCTGCAGAAGGTGCAATTGGATTTTTAACAAAAGGAAGAGTTATTAGAAGAGAATATACAAAGCAGGCAATACAAATGGCCTTAATTCATTTAGAAAATCCTGATTTATATTAATAATTTAATACTCAATTTCTTCTTGTTTTATTTCCTTATATGCTGAATGAGCTGCAATAGCGCCTTCAGCTGCCGCAGTTACAATTTGTTTGAGTGTGTTATTTGTAATGTCACCTGCAGCAAATAGCCCATGAATATCTGTTTTTCCCTCTTTATCAGTTGTTACATAGCCCCTTTCATCCAATTTAACATTTAAATTAGAAATTAAGTCTGTTTTTGCAATGCTTCCTGTTTCAACAAAAACACCATTTAGTTTTAACATTTTTCCTGATTTTAATTTTATTTCTTCTACAGATTTTTCTCCTTTTATTTCAACAACCTCTTCCTTAAATAAAATTTCTATCTTTTTTTCATTTTCAACAAGTTCAACCCAAGCAGGTTCTGGTCTAATAAATTTTTCTCCCCTATAAATAAGATAAACTTTGTGACAATATTCAGCTAATAATAATGCAGCTGTTAATGCAGCATTACTTCCTCCAACAACTGCAACAGTTTTATTTTTAAAAAGAGCAGCATCACAGGTTGCACAATAACTAACTCCTCTTCCTAAAAGTTTATTTTCACCAGGAATATTTAATTTGGTTCTTTCAGTTCCTATTGCAAAAATAACTTTTTTAGCTTTAAATTCATCCTCAGAAACCGAAACCTTAAATTCATTATTTTTTCCAATTTCTAAATTAGTAACTTCGTCATAAATAATTGGAACTTTTAATTCTTCAACTTGCTTGGTATACTTCTGCATTAGTTCAAATCCTTTAATTTCTACATGAGAAGGATGATTACATATTTTATGGGCAGTTGCAGCTGTTCCACCCATTGTTTTGGATACAACTAAAGTTTTTAATTTATATCTTGCAGCATAAACAGCAGCCATAAGTCCAGCAGGACCTCCTCCAATGATTATTAAATCATAATTTTCTTTTGTCATTTTTCTTTCTCTTTCTTTTCCTCATAATTAAGAATAGCTTTTTTGAGTCCGCTTGCACCAAGAACAGAACAGTGCACTTTTATTGAAGGCAGTCCTTTTAATTTATTAATGATTTCTTTGTTGTTTATTTTTTTTGCTTCCTCAATTGTTTTACCCTTTGCAAGTTCACATAAAGCATCAGAAGCTGCAATTGCACTTACACATCCAAAAGTCTGGAATTTTATATCCTTTATTTTATTATCTTTTATTTTAAAATAAATTTTCATAATATCTCCGCAATTATGAATTGTAAATGCTTCTGAAATAAAAGAATGTGTATTTTCAACTTCTAAATTATATACTTTTCCATTATACTTTTCCATTTCTATTTTTGTTATAGGGGTATAAAGATAATTATTATCAAACCAGGAATCTCTTGAGCTAAACGATTTTGGGGTATATTTTATATCTAGAATACTGCATAATTTTATTAAAGAATCTCTTTGACCAACATGAATTCTATATGAAACTTTATGATTCACACCCCTGACTAATCTTTCTTTCTCTTTATATATTGAAGGTACAATTTTTTGTCTTAGTAATAATATTTTTATTTGTTGCGATAAGTGATATGAAATTGTAGCATAACCTGCTCTTGGACCATTTCTATTAAGATTTACATAACCATCACCTTTCCAAAGTCCATTTAATAATGATTTTTGCTTTTCTAATGGCAACTTCATAATAAACTTAGGTAATTTTTTATTTGCAGCACCATTGCCAAATAATTTCTTAAAAAATCTAGCTAATTGAGCGTTATATAAATAGACTACAACTGCATTTGTTTTTGGTCTTTCTTGAATTTTTATTTCTAGATTAAATAATTTTTTTGAAATATTTCTTATATCTTCAATAATATCTTTTTCTTTTATGTTTAATGAAAAAGAAATATAGGTTTTAGAGGGTTTATCTTGTATATTTCCTTCAGATAAAAAGTAACCAAATAGTCTTAATAATTCAGAATTTAATGGTATTATCTTAGGAATAATTTTGCTTTTAAAATCATATTTTGGCTTTTGAATGTCTATTTCTAAATATTTAAAATCCTTTTCTTCATTATCTAGGGGATAAACAATAATGTCTCTTTTATCTAAATCTTCTGCATGATACCATGCAGAAATTAATTGTTGTCTATTTTTTGTTCTATAGAAATCGTAATGTTTTGGTAATTTTAATGCAAAAACAAGATGCTCAGGTGTCAAATTTATGGTTCCGAGACAATTTTTAAGCTTAATTATAGTTCCATTATACTTCCTTGAGAAGACTTTTTCAATTTTATTCATTGTAGAATTGTGTGAAAAAACAAGATCTTCCTTACTAGAACATTTTATTTCTCTAAATGCATCATTTAAAAGAATAAATTCTTCAGGAAGCAAACACTGAGGATTTCCAACTTGTCCAATTCCATCAGCATTTTTTATTTCTCCAAAATGCTTTGGATTTGTAAATCTTTTCAATACTTCTTTGCTATATGAATTAAATTTTTCTTTAGCCATGATTATTTTGTGTTTTTTGAATTGTTTTATTTATTCTTAGTATTACCTATAATTCAAAATGTGAGATATCTGTTAATAAGCGAGATTGGAGTTATTATCATCCATAACTTTTATTTCTCACTGACATATCTTTGTTTTTCTGATATTACTAATATAATATTATAGGTCTTCTTTTTATTTTTTTAATCTTTCTTGTGCTTCTTTTGCATTTTTAATTAAATCAGAAGAACTTTGTACTTTTGCTCCAACACCATCTATTATTTCAATTCCATGTTTTCTGCAGATTGGTGTTTCAGGAATTTCATTAATATATCTATCTCCGCCTTTTGCAAAAATATGGGGCTTTAGATATTCGAGAGTTTTACATTGAGTTTGATCTTCATCTATACTAGTAAAAACACTATCAACACACGAAAATTCAGAAATAATCTTTGCTTTTTCTTCTGCAGGCATAAAAACAAATCCTTTTTTTTGCATTGTTTGATTATCATTATTAATTATAACAATAAGATGGTCTCCAAGATTTTTTGATAATTTAAATAATTCAACATGTCCATGATGTATAGGGTCAAAATAACCACTAGTTGCAACAACTTTTTTATTTTTCTTTAAATCAGTTAGATATTTTTCAACATCTTCTTTACTTTGCTTTGTTAAATCAATTATTTTATCTTCTTCCATTTTCATCTTTTCCTATTCTTATTTATTTTATTTTTTGTTTTTAAACTTTTTCCTTTTTTAGTATCTATTAAACTATTTATTTCATCAACTAATTCATCAGGATCTAGGCCATGAGCAAGAGCACCTTCTTCAAGAGTTTCCATAGAAGCCATGCCACATCCAATACAATGCATTCCACGATTAAATAAAATTCCAATTGCTTCTGGATTTTTTTCAATTACTTCCATAAAATTCATTTTTTTTGTTACTTTATTATTTTTCATTTTTATGATTTTAGTTTTTACCCCCGGGCTTTTTTCTCGAAAGAAAAAAGGGCTGTTTCATTCCCATGCATCTTCTTCTTTCTCCGAAGCTTTACCTCTTAAATCTTCAAAACTCTTAGTTTTGAATGAGACTGAAAATTTATTTTCTGTAGCGAGGATCTGAGGATTAATCATATGAATCCTTAGATTCATCAAAGTGTTCACTTTCTGTTTTATCTACTTCCACACCATCTTCCTCAAGCTCTTCTTCACATTCTGTCTCATTCTTGAATTCACAGGCATTTTCTTCAAATTTATCTTTTTTCTTAGCCATTTTACCTCCTGAACTATTTATTTTGATATTAGTTATAGCTTAATTGGACTCATCTTTCTTAGTTTTTCAACTACTTTTGGTAATACTTCTAAAACATAATCAATATCTTCTTCTTTTGTAAATTTACTTATGCTAATTCTTATTGAACTATTTATTTCAATAGCACCAAGCCCAATTGCAGTAAGTACATGACTTTTTTCAAGTGAGTGTGATGAGCAAGCAGATCCTGTAGAAGTTGAAATCCCATAGGAATCTAAATAACCCCCAATTGCTTCTCCTTCAATATTGTTAAATCTAACATTAATATTATTACAAAGTCGAGTGTCGTCTTTTGCTCCGTTTAAATTAGTGCTTGGAATATTTAAAATACCCTCAATTAATTTATTTCTTAATTTATTCATATATTTTATATTTGAATTGCTTGCAATTTTAACTGCTTTTGCAAAACCAACAACACCAGGAATATTTTCAGTAGTACTTCTGAGTCCAAATTCATGCCCGCCTCCATGCAGTAAAGGTGTAATCTTATCTTGATTTTCTTTTTTAATATACAATGCTCCCACTCCCTTTGGCCCATGAATCTTATGTGAATTAAGAGTAACAAAATCTAAATTTTGTTTTTTTACATCTATTTCTGCTTTAGTATAGCTTTGACACGCATCTGTGTGAAAATAAACCTTTTTTTCTTTGCAAATTTTACCAATTGCAGCTAAATCTTGAATAGTGCCTATTTCATTATTTCCATGAATAATACTAACAACAAGAGTTTGAGGTGTTATTGCATCCTCTAATTCTTTTAAATTAATAAAACCTTCATTATCCACATTAAGATAAGTTATTTTAGCCCCTTGGCTTTCAAGCCATTTACATGAGTTTAATATACAATCATGTTCTATTTTTGTAGTTATAATATGTTTTTTATCTTTATCTTGATTAGCAAAAAATAATCCTTTTAATGTAAAATTGTTTGCTTCTGTTCCACCTGATGTAAATATAATTTCGTCTCTTTTTGCATTAATAGATTTTGCAATAATTTCTCTTGATTCTTCAAGTGCTCTTTTTGCTTCTTGCCCAACTAAATGCTGGGAACTTGCATTTCCAAATCTCTCACTAAAATAAGGGAGCATTGCTTTCACAACTTCAGGATCCACAGGAGTTGTTGCAGCATTATCAAGATATATTAATTTTCTAGCACTGAATAGTCCCATATTATTTCTCCTTCAATGCTTTGCATTTAAAACAGAATTTATTTTCATGTTTATCAAGTATTTCAAGCATTGGTAATATTGTTTCTTTGTTTAGATAATAAATTCTTTTTTTCCCTTCTCTTTTAACATTTACTATTGAACAATGTTTCAGGGAAGTAAGTGCATGGCTTAATTTTGATTGTTCAATATCTAGTTTTTTTGCTAATTCCAAAACAGACATATTTTCCCCTTTTAATTCACTAATAATCCTTATTTTAAGGGGATTTGCAAGATTCTGAAAAAATGGATAATATTTTATTGTTTTCATTTTGATTAATTTAGCATTCAAAATGAATGCTTAAAAATCCATAAGATTTTTATTGTTTTCATTTTGATTAATTTAGCATTCAAA
>JAGVIM010000008.1 GCA_020056045.1 Nanobdellota archaeon
CTATTGGTTTTCCTAGTTTATGCAACAATAGGGCTACATAAATATATTCCATCTTAAGCTGTTTCCTCCGGGTTATTTAATTGAGTTGTAAATAATTCATATTTTTCTCTAATTGTTTTTAAATCTGAAAGTGCTTTTTGCTTAGCTTTTCCTGTTGTTAATAAATACCTATTTATTACAGACCTATAGGCTGCTTCATTGCAATCAACAGCAGATTTAAAGTCCAATCTTTTTAATGCACGAATGCAGCAATCATTTGCAGATTCTTCTCTTTGATAACATTCTTCTATTAATTGATTCATTTTAATTTACTCCTTCTGCAACAGGAGTTGCTGTTTTATTTTCAATTGCTTTTGCTTGTATAGTTCCTTTAAAAAGCAAATATCCAATTGTTTCTTTACAATAATATGCAATCATTTGAGCAAATCCAAGTGACTTTGCAGCAGCTTCTCCTAATTCTTTTACTGCAGCTTCTTCATCAATTTTAATATTTGTATATATTTTTTCTTTTTCAATATCATAAACAGCAACACATTCTAATCCAACACTAAATGGTTGTATTGCTAATTTTTGTAATACTGCACAAGTTGCTTCATTAATAATTTTTCCTTGTTTTACAACTATTTTAGGAGATTTAATTGCGATTTTCCCATTTTCAACTGAAATTTGTATTCCAAGTGCTCCAAGTTCAGAAATTGCAGGTCCAGGAACTAAATCAGTAGGGCCTTCTTTAACTTCAATATCCATTGGAGCAATTTGTCCTGCTTTTGCAAAAACAGGCGTTTTTTTCTTAGCAATAAGTCCTGCTAATTCAAAACCTTCAACATCTGAAATAGCAAAAGCGCAACTTTCAGTTACATAAGGTTCGAGTCCATTAATAGAATCTTTTTTCATTTCTTTTATAGATCTTAAAAAAATATTCTTTTTTGCAATCTGTATTGATGCATGATCTCTTATTGATTTTTTAATATCTTGAAATTGTCTAGAGGGTAAACCTTTAATTGAAACTATCATTAATGTTTTTGATTTTTTTATTTTCTCAGTTAGCTCTTGAACTGCTTTTCCTTTTTTTGGGTTATTTTTTGAATTTTTATATTCTGAACCTGAAGTTTTTGTTTTCATTTTGTTTAAATATCTATCTTAATGGGTTTTCCCATTGTAAATTTAATTTTAATATTTCTAACATTATCGATTTTTCTTGGAAGTAATTCTTCTATTTTTTGATATACTGTAAATGCATTTTTTGCAATTTGATCATCAGTAAGAGATTCTTTTGCAATTCCAATTTTTATACTAGGTTCCTTAACTCTAACTCTTATAGTGGAATTTATTTTAACCAAAAGCGCTTTTATTACATCTTCATCTTCAGAATTTAAAACTCCTAATTGAGGCGATGGCATTTTTCCAACAGGGCCCAATACACGACCAAAACTAGTAGCTACAGCCGGCATTAATTTTATATTTGAAATAAAGAAATCATAGCTTTTTATTAATTTTTTACTATCTTTTTTCTCTTTATATCTTGGAAAATCTTCTTTTTTAATAGTATCAATTATTTTTGATTCTTTTTCTAAGAATGCAGCAATTTTTTTCTCTTTAACCTTATATGGAACTTGAATAAATGTATTAAATGCCTCTCTTCTAACATCAAAATTCTTTAAATTTATAATTAGATCCACTGTTTGATCAAAAGTTTTCTTTTGTTTTGATTCTCTTAGTTTTTGTACTGCATGAATAAAATTTTCTTCAGTTATCATATTTTGTTTCCTTAACCTTACTCCTAATTGCAAATTTAATTTATTTGATTTATATTGTAATTTGCAATTACTCACTACCTATGCACCCGAGTTCAAAGAAAATCTTGAACCAAATGATGTAGTTTATGGTTATTAACTTGATTCAATTAGGGTTTATAAAGATTTCTGCGAGATATTTTATGAAATCATTAGTGAATTTATCTGATATTAGTCAAGATAAATATTTCTTATTAGTATCTCTACATTTTTATCAGTTATGCAATAAGTTAGTTTAAGTTATTTTGTATATCGCTCATATTTTTTGCATTTCACCATATAACTTTGTTGATTATTACCATTACTTTAACTTTGGAAATCTTTCTGTAACCAACAATAAAAGAATTATTATTTTCATTATCTGAAATTTGGATTAGAAGTTTATACTGTTTTTTCCTTATCTAATTCATCAAGATATTCTTTTACTCTTTCAATTATTTGAGGTAAAACAAATTTTTCTATATTATTTTTAAAAATTTCTTTTAAATTAGAATGTTCTGAAAGAAAATATTTATTTTCTGATTTATCAACTATCATGCTGTCTCTTAATCTTTTTAATTGCCTTCTTATATTTGATTCAGCTAAACCTTTATCTGGAAGACTGTATTTTTTTCTGTTTTCTTTGACTCTCTTGCCTATTTCTTCCCCTAAAAGTCTTTCTTTATTTTTATTTGCATCAATTAATATCATTAAAATATCCACTATAATATCTCTTGAATCTCCCAATTGCAACAAACCTAATGACAAGCATATTTTTCTAACCAGCTCTCTTCTTTCAAGATTTGCAGGTTTTTCATACTTTCTAAGTGTTATTTCACTTAATGGAAGGTCTTTCATTTTTATTATTTTTTATTTATTGGTAATGTTAATGCTGATGTTTAGTAGTGTTATAGGGAGTGTTAGTTTCTCATCTATATATTAATCTACTCATCTGCATAACTTATCAGTTTGTAATATTACTGATAATTATTTTAATTATTAATTAATATAAACTACTAATAATTTCTTTTTTTATATCTTCAAAAACTTTTTATGGTTTTTGAATGGGACAGAAAAAATAACTATTTTTTCTGTATATCTATCATACTACATATAAGCTTATAAATTTAATCTAAGTTTTTATAAAATGGAATTAATATGTTTTTTAGGAGCAGGTGAAGGAACTTGGGGTCAAGTTGCAGGAGTAATCAATAAAGGAGAATGGGAAAATATAATTATTATTGGAACTGATTTTGCAAAAAAATTTAATGTTGAAAAGGATTTTGAATTTATTGAAATAAAATCTTCTGGAATAGTTGATTTAAAGGATGAAATACAAAAAAAACTTCAAGGAAAAATAAAAGGGACAGAAGCTGCTTTAAGCATTGCTTCAGGCAATGGAAAAGAGCATATGGCTTTAATTTCAGCTATTCTTAATCTTCCTGCAGGAGTAAGGTTTACTGCTTTAACAAAAGACGGCGTTGTATTTATGTGAAATGATTTCTGTTTAACTGGCTGTTAAATAGTTTAAATATCCGATATATTATTCCATATTCCATATATAGTGATATATATTTTATTGTGGCAACTAATATATTCTTTCTTTATCTGGAATTAATATGGAATTAAATCCTAATTTATCTAGTATAATTACAAAACCTGCTCCTGGTTTAAGTGAGGGAACTACTATTTGCTCTGAAGCAATTGAAATTGATCATGCGAGTGGCGTGTATTTATGGGATTCTAGTGGAAAGCGTTATATTGATATGTTTTCTCAAACATGGTCATTGCCATTAGGGCATAATAACAGAAAAGTAATCGAAGCTGTAAAAAAACAACTTTCAAAAATAACTCATCTAAGAACAGCGTATTCTACTAAAGATAAAATAGAACTCTCACACAAAATTATTGAACTAGCTCCAAAAGGACTTGTTAAAGTAAACTTTGTGCTTCATGGAAGTCTTGCTGTTGAAGGTGCAATGAAACTGGCAATAAATTACTATGATGATAGGGACAAAATACTTTATTTAGAAGATGGTTTTCATGGAAGAACTCTTGCAACAATGGGAATCAGTTGGAAGCTTCCAGAAAGTAAATTCAAAAACTACTTTTCCAATGGAATAGAAGTCAAAAAAAATCTAGAAGATATTGAAGAAAAAATGAGGAACCATAATCCTGCTGGAATCGTAATCGAACTAATCCAGGGAAATTCAGGATGTAATATTTTGGATAAAGAACTGGTCCAAGGCATAAGAAAACTTTGTGATAAATATAATATTGTAATGATTATTGATGAAATTCAGACTGGATTCGGGTGTATGGGTGTCAATTTTCTCTGTAGTGAATATAGTGTTGTTCCAGATATTATAGTGTTTGGAAAGGCAATCGGAGGAGGTTTTCCATTAGCAGGAACTATTTATAAAGAAAAATATTTTCTACAATCTGGAGATCACTCTTTTACTTTTGCTCACAATCCTGTTAGCTTAACTGCAGGTCTCGCTTACTTAAAAGAATTAAAACCAGTTTTGGATAATGCTAAAAAATTAAGCCCTTTAATCATAGAGTCACTAAAAAATATTGAAAAAAAATACTCTAATTTGAAAAATGCAAGATGCATGGGACTAAAAGGTGCAATTGATGTTCTCGATGATAATGGAATGCCTGAATGTAAAAATGCTGATCTTATTGTCTCAAAATTATTAAAAAAAGGATTGATAATATCCAATTCCAGATATAGGCAGCTTGGCAATACTCTGATGTTTCAGCCTCCATTAATAATGACACAAAAACAATTAATAAAGGCATTCATAATATTTGATTCAGTTCTACAGGAAGTTTATCCATCAAATAATCCTGAAAATTCAAGCACTAAAATTTTTAAAGATTTTATTAAATTTGATTTTAACTTTAATAAAAATTAATATGAAAAATGAACTATTAGAACTTGCTAATGAAGTCAGAAAAGCAGTCTTGCCTGAATTAAATAATAATAAACGAGAAATAATCCGGCGTCAATATTGTGGAGACCCTCACTTTAAGATAGATGAGATTGCAGAACAGACAGTGGAAAGAATTTTAAAAACATGGAAGATGCCGATTGCTTATTTTTCTGAAGATAGGGGCCTTGTGTTTCTGAATAAGAATCCAGAATATATACTTATAATTGATCCAATAGATGGTACTCGTCCAGCAATGGCTAATTTTGAAAGCTGTTGTTTTTCAATTGCCGTGGCACCATATTCAAAACATCCTTTGTTTGGAGAAATCACAAATGCTCTTGTGCTTGAATTAAAAAGTGGTGAGTATTTTTATGCTGATGTAAATGAACCTAAAATTACATCTTCGATTTTAAGATTACCTTTTCTTAACAATAAAATTAATTTAGAAAATATGTTTTGGAGCATTGAGCTCACTGCTCACCCTATAAAACAAATTTCAAGGGTGTGTGGAAGTTTAATTGACAACTCTGTAACATTAGGGGCTGTTTTTGTTTTCACAAGTTCTTCATATTCATTAACAAGGATTATTACAGGTCAGCTTGATTCTCATGTAGATGTTGGTCATAGAATTGTTCAAGACAATCCAGAATTAATAGAAGAATTTTTAAATGTAGGTCGTGGAAAAATAGTAACTCTTTTTCCCTATGATATTGCTGCTGCAGCTTTCATCTTGATTAAGGCAGGAGGGACTGTGACAGATGCCTATGGGCAATCATTAAATAATATGTCTCTTATGACAGACAAGAGTCTAAAAGAACAATGTTCTATTATTGCTGCGTCTAATTCTTATTTGCATGGAAAAATCAGGAGTCAGTTAAAATGGTAAATGGAAATAATCTAATATATAAAAATATGAAAGGAGGTAAAAGATAAAATGAAAGCACTAGTATTAAATGAGAATCAAGGGCTTGAGTTAAGGGATATTCCTAAACCTAAGATTTGCAGGGATAATGAAGCTCTTATCAGAGTAAAAGCAACAGGGATATGTGGAACAGATATTCATATCCTTATGGGAGAATATTCTGCAAAAACAGGAATTCCATTGGGCCATGAATCATCTGGAGTTGTTGAAGAAATTGGAGCCAAGGTTACTAATGTAAAACCTGGTGAAAGAGTCATACTTGATCCCACTTATTTTTGTGGAATATGTTTTTACTGCCAGAATGACAGGCCTAATTATTGCGGAGAAAAATCAAACACTGAAACTGGTGTTTCCCATGGTGGAACATATGCAGAATACCATGTGGTTGATTCTAACTTTTTGCATCATCTTCCAGATGAAATGTCATTTGAAACAGCTACACTGGCTGAACCTCTGGCATGTGTGATAAATGCATTGCGCCAAACTAGAATCAAACCTGAATCTCGAGTTTTGGTTGTTGGAACAGGACCTATGGGCCTCTTATTTGCTTTAGCAACAAAATCAATGGGTTGTGAAGTAACTGTTGGAGATATTTCTAACTATAGGATAAAACAAGCTAAATTATTATTTCAAAAAGTCCAGGATTACAGGGAAACTAAACTATTATCCTTAAATCCTAAAAAAAGTTTTGATTTAGTAATAGACACAAGTGGAAGAGCATTGGAAGAATTGATTGAAGTTGTTGACAGAGGAGGAGATATTTTAGTCATAGGACTTGACTATAGCTATGAAGCAAAAATCAACCCATCTTATCTGACAGATAATGGAATTAGAATCGTTGGTTCTATTGATTCCAACAAGACTTTTTATGCTGCAATAAAAATGCTTCAGCAAGTCAAAGATTTTGAAAAGATTGTAACCCATACTTTCCCAATTGATGAATATAAAATGGCATTTCAAACACTTGGCCTTGATTTCAGGAGTCTACAAAGGGGAGAGATTCTAGGGAATAAAGTCGTGATTTGTCCAGAATGATTTTATCCCTAGTTTTAAATTTCGCTTTTCTTAATTCTCATTCTCTTTCTATCCTTCCCAATAAGCACAACTCTTGAAAGCTTATGCTCTGCAATAATCTTGTAACTATTTCCAAGTTCTCTAGATAATTTTTTTGAATATTCTTTGATCTCTTTATGTGACAACATTTTATCATAACCCATTCCTTTCCTATCTCTTGAAAATCCAATTGCCATATAACTTTTTACCTCAATAAAATCAGGTTTTGCAATGTTTATTAATTTTGCATATTCAAATATATGTTTTTCCTTATCATTTAATTCCTTAACTAAAGTCATTCTAATAACTTTTCTTGTTTTTAATTTGGGAAACAATTCTAAAGTTTTATTAAACTTTTTCCAGGCATTTTTCTCAGAACTTCTATGCCATTTATCATACATTT
This sequence comes from Nanobdellota archaeon, assembly GCA_020056045.1. Classification (GTDB taxonomy): domain Archaea; phylum Nanobdellota; class Nanobdellia; order Pacearchaeales; family GW2011-AR1; genus ARS1285. The sequence continues at coordinate 7,090 of JAGVIM010000008.1, forward strand.
CCTTATTCGGAGAATTTAATGAAAGATAAAGTTGAGTTGGCAAATTTCGTTCTTTATTGAGTTTACTCAATACAGCTTGCTGAAGTCCATTTGTAACAACAAAACTTGTTTTTTTCATTTTTCTTAGTTCACTGATAAGCTCTCCTAGTTTTGGATATAAAGTTGGTTCACCTGTTAAAGAAATTGCAAATTGCATTGGCTCCTGAGCTTCTTTGAATTTTTTTTGATTTACTTTAGAGTTTCCATTAAATCCAATAAGAAGTTTTCTTTGTTCTTCAATACATCCTTTAATTATTTCTTTTGGATTATCAATTAGTTTAGGATTCATTTTATTTCCATCTGTAAGTTCAATTGCTCTCCAACAATGTAAACATTTATTTTGGCAGAAAACAGTGCTCGGAGACATCTGAACGCATCTATGGCTTTTAATTCCATAGAACTTTTCTTTAAAACAAACTCCCTTATCATTATCCGTAAGGGATTTTTTTGTCCACTCACAAATCTTAACAGAACTATGTTTACCAACAATTCTATAGTGTTGTTTTAACAAACTTTCTTTTAATTTTGAAGATAACATATCTTTATTATAGAAGTTAGGTTTTAAAACTTAATCAATTTATGCAAAATATTTTCCAAATGTTATTCCTATAAACCAGGCAATTACCATAAGAATAAATGCTAATAATATTATTTTTCCAGAATATTTATACGCTTTTTTAGCTATTTTTTCATTTTTTGTAATGCCCCAAACAGTAAGATAAAAAAATCTTCCCCCATCAAGTATGGATGCAGGAAGCATATTAAAAAATCCAACCAATAGATTCAGCAAAAATATCCAAAATACAAGATAATAAATAAAAGGCAAGAAGCTTCCATTATCTACATATTCTGTAAAAGGTTTTTTAAATGGTGCAAAAGTATCTGCCATGTTTAATCTTAAATTTCTTCCATTTCCAATACCTACCATGGGCTTACTTGAGTTTGTTGGATTTTTACCCATCACTATATTATAATCCTTTATTCCACCATTATATCTAGTTTTTATATTTACATTCTCTCCTGGGTTATATTTTGAAAGAACAATACCCAAATCATTATAATTTTTTATAGAATTTTTATCAATAGAGATTATAGTTCCTTTCATTACATTTCTTATTGCAGGCATATCATAATATACTATAACTTGACTTTGATTAAGTTCAAGCTGTTTTTTAAGTAAGTCTATTGTTATAAAATAAGAGTCCCCATTAACAATAATTTTTGTAAAATTAACTTTATCTTGACCTAACCCTAAAACGTTTGTATCATTTAATTTTTTTAAATCAATCAAGTTTATTAAATTTTGATTTGTAGAATTAGTTATATTTATTCCATTTATACTTTCTATATAACTGATTCCAACAACCCCCATTGCATATGAATCAAATGTTGCTCCAGATGGTATGAAAGATACATAAAACAACCCCCACCATATTATAAAGAAGATAATGGCAGTTACTATATTTGCAAATACTCCTGCGCCTAAAATAGCCATCTGAGCAATTTTACCTTTTTTCCCCATATCTTTTTCATCTTGCTCAACAAAAGCCCCGAGTATTGGTCCAAGAAAAGCAATTCCTGTGCTTTTTATTTTTACTTTATTATATTTCATGAAAATTCCATGAGAGAACTCATGAACAAGAGCAACTATTGAAATTGAAACAATAAAGTATGTAAATGAAAAATCCGGAAAATAGCTTTGCAATCCAAATAATTGTGGAAAATAAGGTATGACTGGTGCTATAGGGGGTGCTTTTATAATACTTGTTACAAGAAAGGGTTTAGTAACATAAATATAAACTGACTTTCCAATAAGATAGACAATTCCAATCATTAGAATGTAACTTAGTCCTATTATAATATAGCTAAGAAACCATAATATTCTTTTGTATTTCCCCCCAATATAATTAATAAGTTTTATTCCGACTTTTGTCTTATAGAGAAACATCAAACCCTCCCTATGAATGTTTTTTCTTTTTAGATAAAGGAAAATTACAGCAGCTAAACAAAAAATTATTAAGAAAATCATGTCATAGATAAAAGTTAATGATACCATTTTAAAATATTCTTTTTATAGTATATAAATCCTATGAATTTAATTCTGTCGAGAATTGAAAACTCCATAATTTATTAGGGGGTAGTAGCAAATGATACTGTTTTCAATTCTCGAGCATCCTAAAAACAAGTGCCTGTGTCAAACCCACGACTTTAGTCCTGGGCACATTGTTTTTTTGATATTAATCTATTGGTAATATAAAACATTTAAGAGATTTTAATAACAAGATAGGGTTAGGTAAGAAAGCAAAAGTTATGAAGGATGATAACTACAATTTCACTCAATAAATGCCATAACTAATAATAGATATATAATACCAATATACTTTTTTAATCTTTATTTCTTTCTAATTGGCCTAAATGCTTTTTTTAGACATTTTCTGCATCTAACTTTTTTTTCTAATATTTTTCTAGGATCTGCTCTTAATTTAGCTTTACAATGTTTACATACAAAAATATTCTTAAATAATCTTCCCTGAGTTGGTGCTAGTTTTGTTGCCATAGTTAAATCTTCCTCTTAATTACTTTACTTCCTTCAACCACCCAATATTCAACCTGATCTCCATCTTTTAGTTCTTCCTTAAGATCTTCTGGAATTATTAATTCAATTGTTTCAAAACTTTGCATATCCATTACATTTGCCTTATCACCTGCAATTGATAATAATTGTCCTCTATTTTTTTCAATTAAAGGAGAATCTAATCTATCATGACCACCTGCAACAAAAACTTTCTTTTTACCATCAATAACACTTATTGCTTCAATTCTACATTTAGCATGACCATGCTTTCCTGTTTTTGAAATATCATTTGATTTTGTAAGACATGGGACTCCGTCAACCATTATTGCAACACCAGGTCTTGCTTCTGCAGCATTAATTAATTTGTAAGCCATTTTATTCGCCTTTTATCACTTCTATGAAAATTAAATCAAAAGTGGATTTATAAATCTTCCCTCAATGTTAATTTTAATTATATTTACTTATAATTAACCTTTTAAAGTATCTTTTCTAAAAACAATCATGGCAATAGTAAAAAATGATTTTGTTGAAATAGAATTTACAGGAAAAGCAAATAATGAAATATTTGATACAACCAACAAAGAAGAAGCCAAAAAAATGGGGCTCGATGTAGATGTTAAACCCGTTCTTATTTGTGTTGGAAATCAAATGCTATTAAAGGGTTTTGATGATTCTATAGAGGGAAAAGAAATAGGAAAAAAATATTCAATCCATTTATCTCCAGAAAAAGCTTTTGGAAAAAGACAGCCCTCCATGGTAAGACCTATTTCATTAAAAATTTTTAAAGAAAAAGATATGAATCCTTATCCTGGAATGACTGTTAAACTTGATAATTATATTGCAAAGATTATTTCTGTATCTGGGGGAAGAGTTATTGTAGATTTTAATAATCCCTTGGCAGGAAAAGAAATAGACTATGAATTTACAATAAAAAGAAAAATTGATGAAGAAAAAGAAAAGATAAATGCATTACAGGATTTCTTTTTTAGAGATAGATATGATTTTGAAATAAAAGATAAAAAAATAATTATTAAAAA
>JAGVIM010000016.1 GCA_020056045.1 Nanobdellota archaeon
CATTTGCTCCTCCCTGATATCGTACAACAACATTATGATCTTCCGCAAGTATATCAACGAGTTTTCCCTTTGCCTCATCTCCCCATTGAAATCCTAAAACAATTGTATTTCCCATTTTATTTTATATATTTTTTAAATTTCCTTCTCCATATCAACACTTCCGCAAAAATCTTCATCTTCTCTTTTAGGTAAATTTAATTTTTCTTCACCTTTTTTTAATTCTTTTGCCCTTATTCCCCCATAAGGGGTTGGATAATCTCCATTTAAACAAGCTAAACATAAATTATCCAAATCACCAATAGAATTTTTTAAACCTTCAAAAGTCTGATAAACAAAACTATCCACATTCATTTCCTTAGCAATATTTTCCTCTATATGAGCAATTTCTTGTTTATCCTGTTGAAATTGATCAGACTGAGAAATCTTTTTCTCAGGATTTTCTGGATATTTATTTGCAATTAATTCATCGTAAGTAGACATATCAATACCATAAAAACACGGGCATTTTACAGGAGGATCAGTTATTCTCACATGAATTTCTTTTGCACCTGCTTCCCTAATTAACTTTATAACTTTTTTTAAAGTTTCTCCCCTTACAACACTATCTTCAATTAAAATTGCGCGTTTATCTTTAATTAAATGAGGAATTACATCATAAATCCTATTCATTAAATACTCTCTTTTTTCCTTAGCATTAATAAACCCCCTTTTTGAAGAAAATTTTTTTAAAACATCTTCACTAGTTAAACCAAAATAACTTGCATAAGCTCTTGCAGCAAGATTTGCAGTCTCGGGAGCAGGAAAAACAACAAAGTTCCCGGGATTCTTTTTTATTTCTTCTCCAAGAAAATCCCTTTTAGCAAGTTCTAATCCAAATCTCCATCTAATATCATGAACAGGCTCATTTTCAAAATGTGAAGCTTCATTTTCAAAGTAAACAGCTTCAAAATGACAATGAGCTTTTTTTGTATTAAACAATTTAGCAATTTGAACTCCTTTTTCAGAAAATAAAATAACACTTCCAGGTTCAACAACCTTAAAACTTTTAATTCCGACTTGCCTTAATGCCGTGGTTTCAGAAGCAACAGCATAAAAATCTTCATTTTCTCCCCAAACAAGAGGTTTAAATCCCCAAGGATCTCTCAAAACCCCTAAATCTCCATTGCCTAATATCATTAAAAGACTGTATGCACCATCTAATTTTTCAATTAGACTTCTTGCAATATCAAAAAAATCAGGCTCAAAATTTTCTTGAGAATTAATTTGTTGAAATCTTAATCTTAATGAAATTAAATGCATGATTATTTCAGTATCAACTCCAATTTCAAGATCATAATCATTTTTTAACAAATCTTTTTCTAATTCTGGATAATTAGCTAAATTCCCATTAAAACAAAAACAAAATCTCTTAGATCTTCTTCCATGCCTTCTTAAAAAAGGCTGCAACTGATCCTGAGCATTATCACGAGTTCCAGAGGTTCCATATCTTACATGTCCAATTCCTACAATACCCCTTAATGTATTTAAAACCCATTGTCTTTGTTGAGAATCATCACCTCCAAAAAAGTTTTCAACATTAACTAATTTTTTTCTATGAACAAAAGGTTTACTATAATTTCCTTCCCTCATCTTAAAAACACCCACGCCTGTTCCAGATTGACCTCTTCTTTGAATAGCAGATAACATTAAATCAATAGAAGCAGGAACAATAATAGAATTTCCTTTTTTATTCTTCATATATATCCCACATACACCACATTCTTCTTTTACCTCAGCCATATTTAATTAAAATAAAATTTATATTTAAACTATCTCCATATCTAAAATATATCTTTAAAAAATAATCGAATTTATAAATCAAAAATACTTTAATCTTAAAATCAAAAATACTTTAATCTTAAAATCAAAACACACCGCATTCTTCTTTTATCTCTGCCATAAAACAAAAAATATAAGATGATTTTTAAACACTACGGCACTTCTATAAACATATTGCTAAAAAAGAATAAAACAAAAGATTATTTTCCAAAAATCTCACATTCCCAAACATATCTTTCAAATTTCTTTCCAATTTTTGACTTGCCTTTTTCTAATAATCTTTTAACAGAGTCATAATCTCTTAAGTTTAAATGAACTTCAATTGCTAGATAATAAATTTCTATTTTTTCATAATATTCTGCAATTATTTTTTTATCTTCATTTCGGTTAGAATTTAGAAGACCTTTAAATGATGTAGACTGAATTATTTCAAAAACTTTGTCTTCAAAATCTAGAGAAAGAATTTCCATTGCCATTCTTTAATCAATCATTAAAGGTTCATTATCAGAAAATCTTATACCTGAAACTCTGTAAAATTCTCTTGTGTCTATTTGATTAGTTCTCAATCTCTGATAACCTCCCCTTACTTCATTTATTTTTAAAGAAATACTATCATCATTAATTTTGGGTAATGAGTCTCTATCATTTATTCCAGCTATTAATGGTTCTTCATATGTATGAACACTGATTTCATTATTAGAATCTATTTTAGGAAGAAAATATGTAACTCTTTGTCTGTTTCTATCAATATCTTTTTCTGCAACAAAATTAGGTTTTGGATAAATATAAGCATTTCCTTCTTCATGTAAAATATTAAAAGCTTGCCATCTTGCCATGTCTGAAGTATGAAAATGTTGATCCAAGAAAGTAATAGCTTCACTAACTCTTTCAATAGGAACTGTTAGCTCCTTGTAAGATGGAGAATGCATATTGACTATTGCCTTATATGGAATAGCCCCTATTTCATATGCTGACTTGCAAATTCTTTTTAGTTTTTCAGCAGACTTTTTTAGATCATCTCTATAAAAATTAATTCCTTCTTGTAATGGTAGTTGTAAGTGAACACTGATTCCTGCTTCTTGTAATTTTTCTGTTGCTATTCTTGCTTCAGGGGTTGAAAGCTGATCTTCATCAGTTACATGACAGTTAAAATAAAGTTGTTTTTTTAATCTGCCATTTTTACCATCATTTTTTCTTCTAAATTCAGAGAGTTTATCAATTAAATTATCTGTAATCCTATAAAACAATCCTTGATAAGGGGCAGAGGTACAAATTCTTACTGCTCTAACATGTTTTGCTTGTCCAAGCTCATCTAAAATAGATTTTATAGTATTATCTGAATATACTAATGGTTCTCCACCACTTAAAATAACAGTATCTACTTCTGAATGTTTATCTAACCATTTTCTTAATAATTCTGTTTGTTCTATTGCTCTTTGTTCTTGGAAATTCAGTTGTCTTTTTAAATCAGCATATTTTGGGTCTAAATCTGCTAAAGCAGACATTGTTAATCTTGTTAATGTTCCCTTATAACATTCAGCACATCCAACAGGACAAAATTCTGTTAAATTTTCTAAAACTGCATAATCAAATTTTCTAGAACCTAAATATCTTGAAACTCCATTTCTATCAATAGCCTTTATTTGATCTTGTTCTCTAAAAATGCCATAAGGATCTAGACTATGAACCTGTTCATTAGAATATAGTTTTGGAAGACTAGGTATAAACTTTTTCATAGTTGATCCTCCTAATAAAACATTTAGCGGAAGTATGCTCATTTCTCTTCCAATTTTTAATGAACTACTAAGATTATCTTGATCAAAATTTTCTCCTAAAGACATAAGCGAGTTTAAATCAGTAATTCTAAACGCCATATGGAAAGCAGGAGTAGTCCATAAGTTTTTTTTATCGACCCCCAAACATGATGCTGTTTTTGAAATTAATTCTTCTAAAGATTGTTTTTTATTTTCTGGAATTACAGAAGTTTGAAATCCATTAGTATCTAGAAAAAAATTCCTTGCATAGCTATAAAAATCTTTAATTCCAACTTCAACAGCTTCTTGTTTTAGGTCTTTTAATTCCATTTTACTACTCAAATGTAATTACAATATTAAGAATATAAACAATTGTAGTCTTATTTGAGATGACAAAACATAAGTTTAAATATAAAAGAAAATTATAGAATATATGTCAGAAATAGAAATACTAGAAGATTTCGGATTGTCAGAAGCAGAGTCAAAAGTATATCTTTCACTCTTAGAAACAGGGTCTACTCTGGCAGGTCCTATAATTAAGAAAACCGGGCTACATAGGGGCACTACTTATTTGACCTTACAAAGATTAAAAGAAAAAGGACTCGTATCTTCAATCATTAAGGGAAAGAAACAATATTTTGAAGCTGTTGATCCTGAAAGATTAATAGATGTTTTAAAAGAAAAAGAAGAAAAATTAAAAGAAATTCTACCTTCATTGAGATCCAAATTAGAAATTGGCAGAGAAAAACAAGAAGTTACTGTTTATTCTGGAATAAATGGAATTCGCTCGGTTTTGGATAAAATTTTAGAGGAATTAAAAACAAATGGAGAGTATTATGATTTTGGTGTTTCAGGATTATTTAGAAAAGTGATGGGTCATTATTGGGATTTATGGCAGAAAAGAAAAGAGAAATATAAAATTAAATCTTATGTTATTTTTAATGAAGAATTAAAGAATAAAAATCCAGAATTGTTAAAAGACTACTTTGGACTAGCTAAATTTCATCCTAAAGAATATTCAAGTATAACTGATACAATAATTTACAAGGACACTGTTGTTTTATTTATTTGGACTGCAAACCCCCCGGTAGCTATTGTTATTAAAAATAAGGATAATGCTGAAAGTTATAAGAATCAGTTTAAAATGATGTGGAAACTCGCAAAAAAATAATTCTTATGTCCGAAATTAAAACCTCATTTTTTAAAATGGGGTCGTAAACTTACTGCTTTTAATTTCGGAGCATCCTAAAAACAAGTGCCTGCCACAAACCACATTCGCCATCAGGCGATTTTTTACCGCAGTAAAAAACTTTTAGGATGTGGTGGCACATTGTTTTTTTGATTTTCAAAACCATTTCTCGATTGATTCTTGTTTTTCGGTGTCTCTTCCAAATATACTTTCTATATACTTTTTTGTAAGTTCCAAGTCTTGCTTAATATAAGCTGGAACATTAAAATTATTTGCCAAATCTATGGCTGGCTCTAAATATTTTACAATACTGCCATAAGAAATTGTAAAAATTAATTTAGGATTTCCACATTTAATACATTTTCCATTTAAGGGAGGCCTCCTATAAATTTCATTACATTTTCCACATCTAAAATTTTGTTGACTAAACTTTCTTAAATTACCTTTTAAATCTTTCATAAAATGTCTATCAATAATTAATCTTGCAACATCTGCTTGATCAACACTTCTAAGTTTTGTACATAAATCCATTTGATGTCTGACTTTATCATGCATAGTTGGAAGAGTTTTATAAGAAGAACATGTTGCACCCATATTAAAGTTAAAAGAATCATGAGTAAATCCTGTATTTACATAAGGGTCTTCCCCTCTTGCAATTCTCTGCTTAACCATTTCAATTTTAATTTCACTTGAATGAATTCTCTTTTCAGCTTTTTCATATAATTCTAAGGGATAATTATTAACTAATTCAAAATCCAAAATCTGATCATCAACCTCCTTAGCATAAATCTTTCCATTTAAAACTAAAGGAGCATCCTGAGTTCCACCTCTATGAGAAGGTAAAAAAGATCTTGAAAAATTTATTAAAACATCAAGTAATAACATGAGTGCAGCTTCATCTCCATCGCATTGAAAATTTACAATGGAATTAGCAACAACCAAATGATTTTCACTTTCTACATTTAGACAATAACTTTCTTTTTTCCCCCTA
>JAGVIM010000062.1 GCA_020056045.1 Nanobdellota archaeon
AAAAAGATTTTCAAATATTCGTTTCAGAGAATAAATTCTCTGACTCATTCAAAACTAAAAGTTTTGAAGATTAAAGAGGTTAAATTTTACAATATGAAAAGAGGAAAAAGTTTAGTGTTTTTAGGAGTTTTAATTTTATTAATTATATTTCTAATTAGTTTTGTTTTTGCAAATTATGATTTAATTAAGGAAGAAACATTTGATTTGACAGTTAAGGGAGGGTTATTTTGTGAAGATAATGGACTTAAGTGGGTTGATTATAGTGGTGGAATACCTATTTCTAGATCTACAATAGGACTTGGTGCTAATTGTAATAATTCAAAAGCAACAATTAAAGGCACTGTTTGTTGTCCAGGAGGTTATTCTTGTAAAGAAGCTGCTCCAATTCCAGGAGTAATAAATATTGATCAGAATGGAGATCCTGTCTATAATTGTGTTTTAGATAATAAATTTTATTGTCATCAATTTAATTCATCAGAATGTGAGGGTGAGGGTAAAAGGCCTCAGGAAGCAAATAGAACAGTTTATGAAATAAAAAATGGAACTTGTGGAGTTTCCTATGGCTGGACGCAAACAGGTTCTGGAAATACATCTAAGGGGTGTTATAAAATAAATGATTGTTATTGTTCTTTAAATGTTTCATCAAATAAATGTGATGCTGTTCAGAATGTAAGAACTGAATGTACTCACACCTATAATCCTCCCCCAGAAGGTTTTGGAAATTGCACTTTAGAATTATTAAACTGGGATGATAAATGTTTAGATGAGGGATATATACAAACTACTTGGAAACAATATCCCAGTATAGATAATCCTCCTGCAGATTGTACAGAGGGTTTAATAGAAAAAACAATTGATTGTTCAAGTATTATTAAGATGAATTTCTTTGATCAATATAATTTTATTACTGCAATTTTATTATTAGTAAGTATTTATTCTTTTTATATAATCAGTAAAAAATATCAAAAAAAGAGGATATAAAATGAAATTAAAGAGGTGTTTGTTCTTTTTAATAATTTTAATTAATTTTGGAATTGTTTTGGGTGGAAATGTTACAATTGGAAATAATTCTTATATAGAAACCTCTTATTCGCCTTCACAGCCAATTAGAGGTTATATAAATATTAGTTTAGATAAAGAGTCAAATAATAGTATTTTATCTGCTTTTGATCACAATATAACGTTAAGGCAATTTTTAGATAATAATGGCCTTGCTTATTCTTGCTATCCAAAAGATTGTGATGAAAGATATAATTTAACAGGAATTGAAAGTACTACAAAAACATTTCAAATTAATGATAGGGAATCTAAATTATTAGGTGTAAAAATTACAGGAGATCCTGTTGATGATATAACTGAACTTGCTTTTAATATTACTTCAAATGGGGGTGATTCTTGTCTAAGTCCATTAATGATCGATGTTTTAAATAAAAATGATTTTGATTATAAATTAAATAATATATCTGAAGATTCTTTTTGCAATATACAAAAACCCTATGGGTGTTTTAATTCTGCTGATTCGATTGGTATGACTCTTATGGAAGAGGGAGTTTCATATTGTGAAAAAACTACAATTCCCCCTGTTGGTGGTTTTAAACTTGGAGCAAATATTAATGGAACTGGAAGTGCTACATTTAAATTATCCTTAAAAACAAGTGCAAATCCTGAAGAATTTTGTTCAGGAGATGGTATTTCAGTTGAGTCTAGTGGAGAAATAAGTTGTAATCTTAAACTTCAAAATGAAATTTTAAGTTTTACTGATGCAGATGTTTGTATAACTCCAACAGATTTAAGTGGTGGAGGTATTTATCAAATAAGAAGTGAAAATGTTTCTCCTTGTGGTTATTTAGAAGATACTTTTGGAATTCATCCAAAGGATTTTGATATTTTTGTTCAGCCATTAAAATTCAAAGGCCCTGGAACATTTAGATTTAATCAAGTATTAATTCAAGAAAGAGTTAGTAATCTTGGAAGCCTAATAATGAGTTATATAACTAAAAAATATGAAAGAAATTGCACTCCTGAATGTATTATTCCAATAAGATTTTTTTCAGGAGTAAGTCAACAAGTAAATGTTTATGATGTAAATCTTTCATATAGAGTTGCGGGAATAAAATTAAGTAATAATCTTCAAGAAATTAGTTTAGTTCCTCCTTTATTAAGTTCAAATGGATTTCAAAAGTTAGATTTAAGCAAATCAAATATCTTAGCTCCTGAAGTTACAGGAAAATATGAAATAAGAATTAATTTGGGTAATAATGAAATACTTCGAAAAAATATAACAGTTAGTATGCTCCCAGAAATAATGGATTTATATCCTAAAACCCCTTCTGCATTAGTTCCTACTAGTTTTTTTGTTATATTAAAAGATTCAAAAGGTAATTTTACTTATACTTGGAGATTTGGAAATGAAACTCCTCAAGTTACTTCTATAAATTCTATAACTCATACATTTAATGATATTGGAACTCAATATGTTACTATAACCATTGCAAATAATAGAGGAAATTCCACTAAAACATTAGCTTTAAGTGTTTATTCTCCTAAAGAAGCCATTAACAAAACAATAAAAGAATATAGAGAATGTTTAAATAATTTTAGTTTAGATCTTGATAATATTAAATCTAATTTTATAATAAATGAAATAGATGGAACTAGAAAACCCTTAGAAATAAGCGAACTTAGAAAACAAATAGATGAAATTGAAAAGAAATACCAGGATACGACAAGTTCTGAAGATGATTTAAGAATTGGGTATATGAAAGAATTAACTGCCTTAAAAATACCAAGAAAATTAAAGACAGTTCAAGAGATTAAAAATAGTCCTTTTATACAAAATGAAAATAGAATAAATTTTGGAAAATTAGCTCAATTAGGTGCTGGAGAAATAGGTAGTGATGAAGAGGGTGCAAAGAAAAAATTAAATTCTTGGTTAATGGAAAATTTTAATGTTTCATTTAGTTCTGCAGGATATTCTATAATTTATAATTCTGGAGAAGATCAATTTTTATTTTCAGATGTTATTTTTAACTTACAACCTCTTACAACTTCTGGAGAAGTATATTTTGTTATTGATGGAGATTCTTCAAAAATAAAATTGAGTGATACAAATCTTAATACTAGGGAATCAAATGATAGTGATGCTACAGTAGTTATTTTAAGTGAGCTTGATAAACCACTAAGAATTGAATTTTTATATCCTGAAAAATTAGATGTTGTTAATTTACCAGTTTATATTTCTCCTGAAACAACAGAATATGAGGGTGGTGGAATTGTAACAGGAGATTGCAATAACAATGGTAAATGCGATGGTAGTGAAGATTGGAAAGGTTGTAGGGCAGATTGTAAACCTTGGGGGTTAACTTTACTATTATTAATAGTCTTAATAGTTATATCATTTATTATTTATATAGTTATGCAAGAATGGTATAAAAAACATTATGAAACATATTTATTTGCAAACAGAGGTCAAGTCTTTAATTTGATTAGTTATATGAATAATTCATCAAACCAGGGAGTTTCTAAACAGGACATATTTAAAAAATTAAAGGGCTTGGGATGGACTGATGAACAATTAGATTATGCTTGGAAAAAATTTAAAGGAGAAAGAATCGGAATGTGGGAAATACCTGTATTAAAATGGGTAGAAAATAAGCAAGTTAAAGACGAATTAGAAAAAAGAAAGAACATTAATCCTAGTTTAAATAGATTGCGATAAATCACAATTAGATTTATAAAACATAGAATTTATGAATTAGTATACTAAAAAGATGGCAATAAGAATACAACGAAAATTCTTTAAATTTTCGAGCATTCATATTGCTAGGAACAAAAACCTATGGCAATAAGAATACTAAAAGACTTTACAAAGAGAATTTTTAATATCTTTTTTAAAAAAAGAAAACAAATTAGTCTGGGATTTTATGGACCTCCAAATGCTGGGAAAACTTCTCTTGCCAATAGAATATGTAAGGATTGGACAGGAGAAGAAATTGGAAAAGTCAGTAATATACCTCATGAAACAAGACATGTTCAATTTAAAGAAGAGGTTGAAATAAAATATAAAGAAAAAACATTAAAATTTAAACTAGTTGATACTCCTGGAATTGCTACAAAAATTGATTATGAAGACTTTATGAAGTTTAAATTAAAGAAAAGAGATGCTCAGAAAAGAGCAAAAGAAGCAACTCAGGGAATTATTGAATCCATAAAATGGCTTGATGATGTTGATGCAGTAATTATTGTACTAGATTCTACTGAAAATCCTTATTCACAGGTAAATATTACAATTATTGGAAACTTAGTTTCAAGAGATATACCTGTTTTAGTTGTTGCTAATAAAATTGATCTTGCAAAGTCTGATTTAAAAAAGATTGCAGCAGCATTTCCAGAATATGAAGTTATTGGAATATCTGCAAAAACAGGCAAAAATATGGAAGATTTTTACGAAGCTGTTTTTAGATTATCAAAAAAAGTTTAAGATAATAAACATTTAAATATATACTAAATTATACATAATAAAAAGAGGGGAAAGAACAACTCAAAAATCAAAAAAATGTTCCATTTTGATAAGCAAGATTTTTGAGATACAGACAATTGCACTGCAATTCTCTGTCTGTTCATTTTCAAAGAAAATAAACATGGTAAAAGATAAAAAATTAAAGGGATTAACATTGCATTTTATGCCCTATAGTGAAATTTCAAAGTTAGAAACTGTTGAAAGAATAAAAAAATTACTTAGAATAATTCTTGATAATAAAGTTGTAATACTCCAGGGAAGGCTTAAGCCTGAAGAAGAAAGTAGATTAATTGAAGATACAATGATTATGATTGGAAATATTAAAGGTTTTAAGGGTGTTGAACTAGCTGTTATTTCTCAGGATTCTGAAACTAAAACAATGGTTGATAGGGTTAAATTTGGTCTTGCAAAGGCCTTGGTTGGGCAACAGGATGCTATTACAGTTATTGGACCTGCAAGTATTGTGAAAGAGATGAAAAAAGATCCAAAAAAACTTGAAGTAATGATGAGGTGATAATATGAAATTTAAAGACTTTCCTGGCTGGTTAAAGTGTGGAATTGTTTTTGGAATTATAGATTTAATATTAATATTTATTTTTGGGCTAATCCTCCTTCAAGATAAGGGTTTTGTGGGGGTAATATTATTTTTTTGTTCTCAAATTCCAGCGGCTTTTTTAATCTACATTTTTGGATGGGGATATTTAATATATGATAGGGCAGATTATATTTCTTATATTATCTTGTCTATTTTGGGAATTATATCTTGGTTTATTATAGGGTGTGTTATTGGATTTATATTAAGAAAGTCTAAATCTGAAAAACCAAAAAATATTAAAGATAAAAAGGATATTTTATTACCCAATGGTATAATTTTAAGAAAAATTAAAAGGAAAAAATAGAATTCTAAATTATTATCTAGTTTTATTATTTAAATTATTTGTTTTATTTTTTTGTTTCTATTACTGAGACTATACTTGTTATTAAACCCATAATTATACCGAATGCACTTATTAATAATCCAATCATATCTAATGCATTTATTTTTAATAATATAATTGAAAAGTAAATAAAAATTAATATATTTATTAGTTGAGAAAATATTGCCAGTCCATCTGAGAGTTTCATTTTAAGATAAGTGCTCTAATAATTCCATAAATCAACAATGCTACTGCTATAAATCCCAAAATCCAAGTTATAATCTGTATTATTTCTAATGTCCTCTTTTTCATAATTTTAATAAGTCAAACAAATATATAAAGTTAATTGAAAGTCTTTCCAATTTACCAAATCATCCCAACAATATTTATATATACTTGTTTTTCTTTAAGTTTATATAAAAAGAGAGTTATTTTAAAAATGCCGCATCAATGTGTTCACTGTGGAGAAATTTATCCAGATGCAGCCCCTGAATTATTAAAAGGATGCAAATGTAGCAGTAAGTTTTTCTATTATGTTAAAAAAGAGAAATTAGAAGAAATAAATAAAGAAGTTCAGGATACAATATTTGCACTAAGTAATGCTGATAAGGTTCAAATTGAAAAAGATATTAGGGAAATAACTGGAACTACAGAAGACTTGGACAAACCAGTTATCCTTGATTTAGAATCAATAAGAGTGATAAAACCTGGAAAATATGAAATAGATATTGTTAATTTATTTTCAAAAAGAAGGCCTTTAATATACAGACTTGAAGAAGGAAAATATCTTATTGATTTAAGTGACACTGTAAATGTAAACAAGGAAGAAATTAATAAAAAAATAAGAGATCCTGGTTCTACTGACAATAGTACTGAAGATAGTTTTGAAAATTAAAAATACAAAGATCAATTTTATAGATAATACAAAGATTTATAATCAAATTTTAATTAAAAATAAAATGGTAACTGAAATAAGTGAAAGTAATTTTGAAAAAGAAGTTGTTGAATCAAAGATTCCTGTAATTATTGATTTTTTTGCTGATTGGTGCGGACCATGTCAAATGATAAAACCTATTTTTGAAAAAATAAGCAGTGATTATAAAGGAAAATTAAATTTTGTTAA
>JAGVIM010000001.1 GCA_020056045.1 Nanobdellota archaeon
TCTTAGAAATAAGCATTGCCTACTTATCTTCTTCATTTAATTAGATAGAGATATCTTTCATAAGAACATCTGCGGATGTTCTGTAATGAGAAATTAGATATAAGAAGGGTTGAATTGGGTTTAAAAGATAAACAAATATTTGACTTAGCCAAATCTGAAGAAAGGGTAATATTAACACTTGATAAACATTTTTTAAACAAAGTAAAATTTCCCCCAAAAGAATCTTCTGGAATTGTATTCATAAAAATACATCCACCATTGATTGATTCAGTATATTTTACACTAGAGAAGCTATTTAAATCAGTTAATTCTCCAGATTTTAAAGGAAGATTATTTACTCTAACAAATTCTGGATTCAAGGTATTTCCTAAATTTTGATAAAATTCAGATAATTTTAATGGTAAAATTGTGTTATTATTCAAAGATAAGTTTGAAATAATGTAATAATTTGGTTCTCCTTCTAGTTTGTTTATTTGATTTATCATGTTTGTTTCTCCCTCCTATCATCCCTTATTTTATCTATTATTATCTTATCTACTTTGTAAGTTATGAGTGATATTGATTGAGTTATGTATGAGTTTTGCTTACTTATACAACTCACCTTTGTTTTACATTAAGATAATTATACTATCTAGTTATAATTTTATTAATACAAACTCATTTGTGTATCTTTATATTGGCTTCTAATCTTATTTCCATTTATCATTACATCTCTGATGTAATATCTTTGCTCATAGTGAGATGTGTTTAATTGAATCTTGATTAAAAGATCAATTATTATTCCTGCAATAAAGAAAAGAATTGTTGAAAGTCCAAAGAATATTGAAAGGAAGAACCAGCCATTACTGTTTAATGATTGTCCTTCAAATATTCTTGAATATATTGAATATAATCCTGATAATGTTGCTATTATAAATGAGAAAACACTTAGATAACCAAATACATGAAGGGGTCTTTGGGAATATTTTTGAATAAACCAGATATATAATAAATCAATAAATCCTCTTATTGCTTTACTATAGCCATATTTTGTTTCTCCTTCATATCTTGGTCTGTGATTAACCACTAATTCTCCAATCTTAAATCCTTTCCATCCTAATAATGCTAAAATATATCTGTGCATTTCACCCTGAAGATCTAGGCTTTTTGCAGCTTCACGTTTGTAAATACGGAGAGTACATCCTGTGTCATGAACTTTATCTTTTATTAGGAAACTTCTTAGTAACTTTCCTGTTTTTGTTAGGATTTTTATTCCTGCTTTATCTTTTCTGTTTTTTCTCCAGCCACAAACAACATCAAGATTTTCTTCATTCATCTTTTTAATCATTTTTGGGATGTCATGAGGATCATTTTGCATATCAGAATCCATTGAAATGATTATTTCACCTCTTGCTGCTTTAAATCCTGCATCTAAAGCAGTTGCTTGACCATAGTTTCTATTAAGATTGATTATTTTTGCATGAGTTAATTCTTTTAATTCATTCAAAGAATTATCCTTACTTCCATCATTTATGTAAATAATTTCGTAGATACGTCCAATCTTATCCATTACTTCTTGTATTTCATTGTGTAATTTATGGATATTTCCACTTTCATTATATACTGGGATAACCAGTGAATAATATATTTGTATATCTTCCTCTTTGTTTTCTTTCATTTTTAGGTTAATTATCATTTTTATTATCTCCAATTGGATATAAAATTATCTATTTATACTACTTATAAATCTTATGTTTAGTGTAACTTTATAGTAACTAAATATTATACTAGGTCATAATATTTATAAGGGATTGAATATAGTTATATTATACATATTTATCTTAATTAGGTAGTTAAAAAGTAGAAAATGATAATATAAAATAAAGAGATGTAGAAATATGGAAATACAAAGAAATCAGGGAAATAATGGAAATAAGTATGTGATTAATGCTAAAATTAAAAATAAGAATGCTGGGGCAGGAACAAAATTCTTTGCAGTTATGCTTTCTACTTTTATTATTGGAATTTTGCTTTTTTCAGCTCCTGCAAGAGCATTTGTTCTTGATTTAAGTTCTGACAAGACAAGTGTTTCAAAGGGAGAGCTGATTGTCTTCACTGCATCTGTTGATATTAATTCTAATGAAAGACTTCCAATTGACAAGGTTGTTCTTGAACTTTTGGAAGTAAATGGGGTAAAGAATGTTTCATGTGAATTTAGTGTTGATGGGACAGCAATATCTGGATGTGATGGATTAACTATTAAAAAATTAAATGATGCTTTTCATATTTTTAGTCCTGGTTATGGCTATGGATATAATTATGGATATTATAATAATAATGGTCAGGGTTATGGTTATAATTTTGGGGATGATAGTGGTTATGGCTATGGATATAGCAATGGAAAACTTAGTTATGAAATCAGATTGAATACTGATAACTATCTTATCGGCGAATATAGTACAAAATTAAAAGTATTTATTAAAGATAAAGTATTTTCTAGGGCTGGAAATAGCATAACTATTTCTTTAACTAATTCTGGAGGTAATGGAGGTAATGGAAATAGTGGTAATTCAGAAAGTTTTGGTGGAGGAGGTTTACAACCTTGTCTTAATGCCTGGACTTGTAGTGATTGGAGTTCTTGTTCAAATGGAAAGCAAACAAGAACCTGTGTATTAAAACCTAATTGCTATAGGGATAATGATCCAATTAGAGAAAAATCTTGTATTAGTTCTGGATTAGATAATAGTGGTAATAATAATAATAATAATAATAATAATAATTCAGGAAGTTTTGATAATCTTAATGGAGATTTAAATAATAATAATAATAATAATAATTCTGATGATTCTGGTTTTGATAGAGGAACAACTAGTGGAAATTCTTTTGCAAATAGATTAAGTGGAATAACAGGAGCTGTTATAGGATTAGGTAGTGGAAATAATGTTTTTGTTATTGTTTTATTGGTGTTATTAATAGGATTATTTGCAACATTTATAGCTGTAAGAAAAGTTAGAAAAGTGAAAAGATATAATGCTTTAATTAAGGTTCTTAGGGACTAGGATAAAGGGTTATTGGAAATATTGTTAATAAAAATGTTAAGGTATAGATGTTAAATTTAGCTATGGGTGATATGCATAAGCGATTATAAAATGATTACATAACTGAGTAAATATGAGATTAGGCATAATAATTAAATTAATCATAGAGTTAGGGTATAATATTCTGTTTTATTGTAACTTTTTAGTTATTAATAATGTTAAGGTGAATGAATGGAAAAATAAACTTCTTTACTAAAAGTTTATAACTTTTAGTAGCTAGGATGTTTTATGAAAAAAGAAGAAAAAGAAAGTGAGGTTTCTAAAGAAGAGACTCATATTGCTATCTTTAATGGAAAAACAATAAGAAAAAAGCTTGTTAATGATAAATGGTTTTTTTCTGTTGTAGATGTAGTTGGGGTTTTGACAGATAGTAGTGATTCTAATGATTATTGGTATAGGTTAAAAAAGAGAGAGCAGGAATCTTCTGGAATTGAACTATCGACATTTTGTCGACAGTTGAAACTTATAGCAGAAGATGGTAAGTTAAGAGAAACTGATTGTTCTGATACAGAAGGTATTTTTAGAATAATTCAGTCAATTCCTTCTAAGAAAGCAGAGCCATTCAAAAGATGGCTGGCTAAAGTAGGTTATGAAAGGATTCAAGAAATAGAAAATCCTGAACTTGCACAAGAAAGAATGAAGAAACTTTATGAATTAAAAGGTTATTCTAAAGACTGGATTGATAAGAGACTTCGAGGCATAGCAATAAGGCAGGATCTGACTGATGAATGGAAAAATAGAGACATTAATGAGGAAATAGAATTTGCCATATTAACTAATGAAATAAGTCAGGCAACTTTTGGAAAAACTGTTGAAGAATATAAGAAATTTAAGGGCTTGAAAAGAGAAAATTTAAGGGATCATATGGATGAGCTTGAGTTAATATTTGGCATGCTGGGAGAAAAAGTTACAACTGAAATTACAATTAATAAAAATGCACAAGGATTTGATGAATGTTCTGTTGCTGCAAGACAAGGTGGAGAGGTTGCAGGCAATGCAAGAAAAGAAGCAGAAGAAAAAATAGGCAGACCTGTTGTTAGTGAGGATAATTTTTTGGATACTTCGGAAAAGTTAAAGAAAAGAAAGAGAAAAAGACAAGAAATGGATTTTATAGAAAATAATTAGGTTATTTTTTATTAATTTAATTTATTATAGGCTGGTTGTAGATTAAAATTAAGATGAGTTTATTATCAATTTGCTACTCATCTACCCACTACATTTGATTTATTCTATTGTAGAGGGTAAGATTTTTTCTTTTTAATCTAGTGGTTTTAGTTATTACTTAATAATTACACTAGTATAGAAATCTTTAAAAAGGGTTTAATTTTGATAGACCTATGAGTTTATTAAAAAAGTCATCAAAGAGTAATAGTGAAAAATCAAGGAATGCAAAAGCTTACGGAAAGATATTTGGTTTGTTACTTGCCGGATTTATACTTACTATGTTAATTATTTCTGTTCCTGCAAAGGCATTTGTTCTTGATTTAGCTATGAGTCAAAATAATGTTGAAGTTGGAGAACTAGTTGTTTTTACTGTTTCTGTTGATATTAATTCAAATGAAAATCTTCAAATATCTAAATTAATGCTTGAATTAAAAGGAGATAGAAATTATTTATGTGAGTTTAATGTTGATGGAATTATTTTAAGTGGTTGCAATGGAATTACAATAAATGCTAGTAAAATATTTACTTCAGAATATTCCTATAGCTATGGTTATGGCTATGGAGCTCAGAAGTTAAGCTATGAAATAAGGTTGAATACGGATAATTATGATATCGGAGAGTATAGTACAAAATTAAGTGCTTTTTCAGGAAATAGTGTTCATACTCAAGAAGGTCATAGTTTAACAATAAGTTCTGGTGGAAGTTCAAGTGCTATAAGATATAGTTCAAGCAGTTCTAGTAAAGTTTGCTTAAATGGATGGAAATGTAGTGATTGGAGTTCTTGTTCTGATGGAGAACAAACAAGAACATGTGAAATGCTTCCAAATTGCTATCTTGATAATATGCCTGCTGAAAAAAGAGTTTGTTTAGCTAGTGGAAATGAATATGATGAAGAAAAGGCAACAATTAGACTATTTAATGGTTTATCAAATGGTTTTTCTGGAGATGCTCTTGTTCTAAGTCCAGTAAGTTCTGGAGGTTCTGAACCTACAACCCTAGAAGAATTAAATCAAATTAATGATATAAGATTGTCAATAATGAATTATTCTCTTCAAGAAAATGATAAGATAATGATATTATTATTGGTTTTGATCTTACTTATAGTAATTTTAATTGGATTCATACTTGGTATCCTTATTGCTAGAAGCATGAGAAGAGCAAGAAGAAGAAAAATAAGGAGAGCTAGAAGAAGAAGACTTGAAAGAATAAGATACAGGCCAGTAAAGTGAAGGCTCTATTAAATTTTTGTTACTTATTTTTCATAAAACTCACTAGAGTGAGTTTATAATGCTTATGTTTTTATTGAATAGTAATAGTTCTTTAAAATAAAAAATATTTTTTTAAAA
>JAGVIM010000117.1 GCA_020056045.1 Nanobdellota archaeon
ACAAAAAAATAAAATATTATGTTATTGAATTAATAGTTTTTAATCAAAATACTCAGGAAGGAGAAATTCAGGTAAGTTTTTGGGGTGATTGAAATAGATATTTTTAAAAATCTCCAAGTTTCATCTGCTTTTTGCCTTCGACTAATTCTTTGGTGTTAACACCAAAAACTTCAAAGATGTTTTCAACTGCAGGAAGAATTTGATTGTTAAGATAATAATTTATATCATATTCTCCTTTTTCTTCTGGAAGCCTTGCTCTTTCTCTGATGAGGGATTTATTTTTTCCTGTTTTTGTTTTTTGATGAGATTCTGGTTCTGCTATGTAATATTGCATTAACATGCCAATATCAACAGGCATATTTAATGATTTCATTTTTTTTGCAATTGCTACATGAGGGCTTTCGCTTTTGTACTCTTCAATTGGTTTTTTTAATTGAGTTCGTATCAGAATTTCACTTATTTCTATTTTTCTTTCTTTTAGTTGTTTTACTATTTGTTTTGTGTATTCTAATGCTTTTTTTTCATTGCCTTCTCTTAATATGTAATTTAAAACTTTATTTTGAGTAACTCTTGCGAGAGTACACCAGTCTCTTCTTACTGTTTCAAATCCTCTTATTTTTATTTTATCTTTTTCATCAATCAGAGCATATTTCTTTTTTGCTCCAAATTCTCCTGTTCTTTTTGTTACCCATATTCCTCTTTTATAAAAATCTTCTAAATCAAGTTCCATTATACCTGGAAGAGTTTTATTTATTTCTTCTAATAATTTTAAAGCATCTTTTTTTGTATTTTTGTTTAACTTGAAACTTATAGAATCTGTATCAGAATATATTACTTCATAGCCTTTAGTATTAATTAATTCAATTGTCTTTTTTGTAAAATCTCTAGATATGGCAGTTGTTGATGCGGATGCTTCTGGACAATAGTATCTTGCTCCAAAAAATCCTTGATAACCATAGGCTGCATTTGCTAGAAGTTTAAATGCATTTGATCTTGCTTTTGTAAATGGACTAGGATCTTTAGCATATTCTTGTTTGTATTGTTTTCTTTTTTCAATAATATCCCCTAACATTAATGGAAAAAATCCAGGTTTTTTTGTGAAATAAACTTTTTTCCCCGAGATTTCAACTTCTAAAGAATCTTTTTCTTTTTTAGGTAGGAGTGTTGATCTAGAAAGGTTGAAAGAGACTATTATTGATGGCCAATAGGATGTAAAATCAAAAAAACAAATATTTTCATATAATCCGGGTTTTGGTTGAAATACAAAAGCTCCTTCATATTTTTCTCTGGTTATTCTTTCTCCTATTTCATCATGCATTGGTCTTTTTTCAGCTATTTCATTATATTTTTCTAAATTATGGATTATATAATTTTCAACATGGGCAGACATTCCATCTCTTGAAATATCAAATAGGGGTTCTTGAATTATTCTTGTGAACTCAAGCATATCTGGCCAGGATTTTTCACATAATTTATAGGTCAGAATTGAATCTTGAAGATTATATTTAAAATAATCTTCCCATTCTTGACTATTTATTTTTGAAGAATGTTTATGAACCCAAGTTTCTTTTTTCTCTCCTAAAAGTTCAGAAGCAACATCATTGAGAGAAAGAGTTTCTGATGAAAGATATTGAGAATAATTTGTCTTGATAAATTTTAACATATCAATATGAACAATGCCTTTTATTTTTCCAATAAGCATTCTTCCTCTTGAAAATATTGGCTGAGAATTATCAATTCCAATATTAAGTTTTATTCTATTATGTTCTGCTCTTGCTCTTAGATAGGGCAAATCAAATTCATCTGAAAAATATCCTGTTAAAATATCTGGATTATAGGATTTTATGTATTTGATGAATGCACCTATCATTTCTTCTTCATCTCTATAAAGTTCAACATAGTCATGATTAGAATTTTTTGTTTTCCAGGTTAGGACTTTTTGAAAATTGTCTCCAACTAATGAAATCATCAGAATTTGACCTTTTCCTATTTCAAATTCATCGGTTTCAATGTCATAGGCTAAAATTTTTGGAGTAAATACTTTTTGATTTAATTCTAGTTCTTGTATTTTTTCTGTTTTTATACATAAATCTGCATCAAGGCATTGGTCAATGCCTCCAAATTCTTGGCTGTTATTAAGAATTTCTCCTGAAACTTTATACCAGAGAAGGGGTTTTAATTTTCTTTCTAAAATATATTTTGTTATAAATCCTAAATCATATTCTCTTCTTTTTTCTATTTCTTTGAATCCTAGCTCGTTTGCAATAGAATGTGCATCTTTTAAATTTGTAACAAAAATTTTAATTGCTTTAACTTGTTTTCCCAGGAAATTTTTATTATGAATTTCTGTTTTTATTACATGAGAAGTTCTGTTTTCTTTTTCTATTTTTATTTTTTCTATTTTTTCTTGTATTTGTTTTATTTTTCTCTCAGGAACTTTGTCTTTTAAAATTGCCCAGAAATAAATATCACAATTGTCAATTATTACTGTTTTTTTACCTGTATCTGTTCTTCCTGTTATTTTTGCATATGTTTTGCTATTAAAATCAAAATAATCATAGTCAATTGGAATGAAATTAATGGAAGTATTCATTAAAGGAATAAGAATGGAGATTATTTAAGAGTTTTCCTATAAAATATTTAATAAATTCTTGGAAGTTTTTATAAACTCTGGATTAGTTATTAGGATATGATTAATTATTATAAAAGAGATATTAGGAAAAAAGAGATGGTTGAAATAAAAGAGTTCTGTAAAACTTGTTGGGTAAATGTTGTGAGTCCTGATGAAGAAGAAATTAAGTTGATTGTAGACAAATTCAGATTAGATAAAGATTTAGTTTTAGATGGATTGGATATTTTTGAAATACCTAGGTTTGAAGAAGAAAGTGGTAATTCTTATCTTTATCTTAGAATTCCTACTTTTGAAATTGAGAATGAATATACTGGTTCTTTTCTTATTGTTATTTCTAATAATTCTTTGATAACCATTAGCGATAAAAGACTGGAATTATTTGATAGGATTTTTAAGACTAAAAAGAATTTTTTTGATAATCTTCCTTCAAGAGATCTTGTAAATATTCTTTCAATAATGTCTAATAAGTTTAGCCATTGGATAAGAAAAATATCAAAAGATGTTAAAAAAGATAGAAAAAATCTTAATGTTTTAAATGAAAAAGATATTTTAGATTTGTCTGTTCAGGAAGATATTTTAAATGATTATCTTTCAAGTCTTGAGCCCATGAGGAATTTATATAAGTCAGTATCTAAATCAGGTTATTTAAAATTTAAAGAGTCTGAAAGAGAGTTTATTGATGATTTAACTATTGATATAGATCAAACAATAAGTCTGTGTATTTCTTCTCTTAAAACTATTACAAATATGAGAGATTATTATAGTACAATACTTTCAAATAATAGAAATCAGATCTTGAAAGTTTTAACTCTTTTTACTATTTTTTTAACTATTCCAATGGTTTTATCTGGTATTTATGGGATGAATATAATTCTCCCTTTTCAAACTCATGAAAATGCTTTTTGGTTTTTAATGGGGAGTATTGGTTTTGTTTGGATTGTTTCTATTTTGATTTTAAGGAAGCTTAAGATATTGTAGGGGGAAGTATTTTTTAGAATTATTATGTCACTTCATAGTAATTACAATTAGAAAGGTTTAAAAATATAAAAACTATGTAATTCTATGGAAGCAAGTTTATTATTTGAAGCACCCAGAGTAGGGGATTTATATGGTAAAAGATATAGTCTTGATTCTCCTGAAGTAACTCTTGGAAGAGATTCAACTATGGATATTCAGGTTCAATCTCCTTTTTTAGATGTTTCAGGAGAGCATTGTATTCTTTATAGGCAAAATGGAAGTCTTTTATTAATGGATTGTAGTAAAATGGGAACTTTTCTTAATGGAGAGAGAGCTATTTCAAGAGTTTATATTCATTTAAGGCATGGAGATAGACTTACTTTTGGAGATCATCTTCAGGCAAAAGTTATTATAAGAAAAGGTTTATTAGGTAAACTTAAATCTTTTTTTGATTAAAAATGGTATCAACAAATTTAAAAAAACAAATGATGGATTATTTAGTTTCTAGACTAGAAGGAAATATGCCTCTTGTTTCTTGTTCAAAATTAGTTTTATCAGGTCAAGATAAGACATCATATATTAAAGTTGGAGATACAGGTTTAGTTTTAGTAATTGATAGAATTTATTCTGGAGATAGCTTTTCTGAGCTTTATTCAAGAGCACAAAAACAGAGTTCTAGTAATGTTGCTACTGTTTTTATTAAAGATGGAAAAACATTTTTTAGAAGTGCAGCACAAAAAAATTATTTTAAACAGAGTAATCAATTAAGTTTGAAAAATTATACACCAGAACAAATGCAAGAAATGTTATTATTAAGGTCTGAAGAAATAGTGCTTGTTAATAGGGCAAGAAAATTACAATATTATCAACCTGAATCACCTAGACTTGAAGAAGGAGTAGAAACTTTTGATTTTGGTGCTGTTAGATTTGATTATAGTCATATTGATCCTGCAGTAAAATTTAAACCTAAAGATGGTTTTTCAGAAAGATTGTTCTTACATAAATCTAGAAATCATCAAAATGGGCAACTTGACCTTATTTCAGGTTATTTAGTTCCAAGAAAATAATTAGATTAATTAAATATCAATAACTTTTTATATTTATTATTTATAACTATATTGTTAATATGTAAATAATGTAACAATTTATCATGGGATTACAAATAGGCGAGATAATAACTAAAAAAGAAATTCAATTTTCGGATTTAAAAGGAAAAACAATTGCAGTTGATGCATTTAATGCAATTTACCAGTTTCTTACTACAATTAGGCAGCCTGATGGAACTCCTCTTAAGGATTCTCGGGGAAATGTTACTTCACATTTATCTGGTTTATTTTATAGAAATATGAATCTTATTAATGAGGGTGTTAAACTTATTTATGTTTTTGATGGAAAAGCACCTGAGTTAAAGAATAGGACAAAGGAGCTTAGAACTGAAATGAAAGAAGAGATGAAGAGGAAGTATGAAGAGGCAAAGCAAATGGAAGATATTGAAGGTATGGGAAAGTATTCTAGGACTGATGTTTATTTAGATAAGCAGAAAATTGAAGAGAGTAAAGAACTTCTTAGTGCAATGGGAATTGCAATTTTGCAGGCTCCTGGTGAAGGAGAGGCTCAGGCAAGTTATCTTGCTAAAGAAAAATTAGTTTATGCTGTTGCTTCTCAAGATTATGATTGTTTAATGTTTAAGGCTCCGAGACTTGTACAAAATCTTTCAATGTCTAGGAAAAGAAAAATTGTTTCAGGATATAAAGAAGTTTTTCCACAGATTATTGAACTTCCTGAAGTATTAAAAGAACTTGAATTAGATCAGGATCAGCTTATATGTTTAGGGATATTATGTGGAACAGATTATAATCCTGGTGGAGTTAAGGGACTAGGGCCTAAAAAAAGCTTAAAATTTGTTAAAGAGTATGTAACTAAGGAAGAGATATTTTTTGCTTTAGCTTTGAGTGATAAATATGAAATGAACTTTGATTGGAAAGAAATTTATAATGAGATTGAAAATCCTAATATTGATAAGGATTTTAAAATTAATTTTCCAAAGGTAGATAAAAATAAGATAAAAGAAATATTAAGGAAGTATGAGTTTTCTGAAGAAAGAATTGATAGTCAACTTGCTAAATTTGATGAAATTAGTGAAAAGGCTAAACAAAAGACTTTGTTTTAATAGAATAAGAAATATTATCTATTACCTTTTAATTCTTCTTCTGATACTTTTCCATGTAGCTTTATCATTTCTTCTGCTTTTTCAAGTTCTTCTTTTTTTACTTTTTCTTTTAAGTTTATTCCTAATTTTTTCATTATCAAAGCATATAGAACTGTAAATAATATTGCAAATGCCATTGCATAAACTGCTATCCAGATGTTTGTTACTGCAAATACCATTTGTTCAACTGCTTTTTGTATTGTTCCTGCTGCACCAACTAAACAGGCAATAACAACTGAAAATACTGCTGTAAGAACTGGATTTAAATTTGTAAGATGTTTTGATGGTGCATATAGTACTACTATTAATATGATAAATATTAATAATGAAAAAAGAAATTCCCATGACCAGGAAAATGGAATTTTAAAGATAAGTTCCCATACTGGATTAAAAAAAGAAAAAAATTCTGTTGTGTAATATAATACTGGGCTTAATTTTCCATTTGCATAAAGTTTTGTCCATTCTTGTGTTAAATATTGTTTTCTTGATTCATCTTCTGAAAGGTTATTAGCTATTTGCTTAAATTTTTCAAAACTTTCTGGAAGTCCTGATTCTTCATTTATTTTTCCTAGTCCGGGAACAGAAGGAGTAACACTTGGCATTTCTGCTTTTAATAATTGAGTTATAATTATGTTAAACAATAGTAAAAAAACAAATATTAATGCAAGACTTTTTTTCATAGAATAATTAATAAGATATAGTTTAAAAATTCTACTAAATTTTAACTAATAATTTATATTCCAGAACCATAGGAATCTAATTCTTCTTTTTGTACTTTATGAAGAATCTTTGCTCTTTTTGCTACCCTATCTCCTGATTCTTCTAATGCACTTAATTCTCCGTGAAACCATATGTCTCTTATTGGTTTTATACAAA
>JAGVIM010000034.1 GCA_020056045.1 Nanobdellota archaeon
AAAAATTAGGATATAATCTTAATAACAGTATTAAAATAATCTCAATAAAAATACTACAAACTAACTACGACTAACCACTAACTTAACGAAATTATATGCGCGGGCCGGGATTTGAACCCGGGTCAACTGGTATCTTCATTATTCTTTCTATTTAAGAGTATTTGGAAGCCAATGATTCTAACCACTGAACTACCCACGCATAAATTATGATAGTTTTGAGAGTTTTTTAAATCTTTGGTGTTAAGAAACCTTTTATAATTTTCTTTTTCGGATAAACGCCATAGTCTTTAATTGAAGATTTCTTAATTTTTTGAACTTGTCGTAATGTTCATAGACAAATTTTCTTAAACTATTTGCAATATAAAATCTCATACCGCATTTTCTGCACATGACCAGAAAACTATAAGAAAACTTATTTTTAATATGACAATGTTTATAGGTTATTATTTCATTACAGAAAGGACATTTAGCATTAACTTCATAAATATCATCATCTATTCTTTTAATTGAAACAGGCATTATATATTTTTTATATTTTGCAACTGCAGCTAGCCGGTCTTTATCAAACTTTTTTAATTCTTCATCAGTCATATTATCAGTCATATTATAATTTAAATCACCAAATCGTATAAGATCTTTGATGAAAGCCATTTTATCTTTTATTATTCCTTTTTTCAAACAATGTTGGTATAATTTGCTATTAGGATAAGGTTCAACAAAATTAAGATTAACCTGGCCCTTGCAATTTTTCTTCCAATAATTTAAAGTTTCATAAGCAGATTCTGTTGTTTCGGCTACATCTCCAAATAAAAAGCAAGCTTGAATAGCAATCTTTTCTTCCATGGTGTCTCTCATTGATTTATCTATTTGTTCTGGAGTAATTCCCTTATTCATACTTTTTAATACATCTTTATTCATACTTTCAAACCCATATCCAATAATGCAACAACCAGAATCTTTCATCATTCTTAATGCATCCCTGTCTAAAATACCTACTCTTAATTCTGGAAACCATTTAATATCAGTTGAATACTTTTTACTTAATTCTTTTATTCTTCTGCAAAACTCCACTAATCTTTCCTTATTAACAGCAAAACATTCATCATAAATCTGTAGTCCATTAATTTTATATTTCTTCAAAGCATATTCTATTTCTTCCATTATATTATCCAGACTTCTTGCACGATATAGATTGTCATAATGATAACAAAAAGTACAATGGAACGGACAGTCTCGACTCCCTAAAATAGGATAAAATCTTGGATAATCATGTAAACTCATTAGTATTCCTTCGTTACAATAATGATTGTCTAAAAATTCATCAAATCCAAATAATTCCATATCTGGAAATGGAATTGTATTAATATCTTTGATAGGTTTTCTTCTTTCATTCATAATTGTTTCGTTTCCATTTTTATAAATCAAACCATTGACTTTGATTATATCACCATCAGTCTCAAGGCATTTTACCAACTCAACAATAGTTTCCTCTCCTTCTCCAATCACACCAAAGTCTGGAAGTAAATCTTCAAACACTACCTCGGGTTCGCTTGTAATCATAGGCCCTCCAAAAATTATTTTGGGTTTAGAACTATGGGCTCTTAATGTATTAAAAATTAGTTTTGTAGCATCATATCCCATAGCATTATTTCCTGTAAGAACCAAATCATATTTTCTTTTATCCAATTCTTCATTTAATGCTTCAGTAGTAGTTTTATCAAAATGATTTAAATTTAACCCATAAATATTAGTATAACCTGCTTTCTTAAGGGCTGCAGAAACATAGCAAAGTCCCATTGGGAAAAAATAATCATAATTCTTTTTATGAAATTTAACATCAGAATTTCCTTTGTATTTGGGGGCAATTAAAAGAATATTGTATTTTCCAGTGATATTTTTATCCATTGATTTAACAACCCTTAACCCTTTTTAATATTTTCCATAAAAAAATAAAATCAAATAAAAATCCTGTTCAAAATTTTTAATCTGCTTTGCAGATTAAAAACGCGCGAGGGAGGATTTGAACCCCCGACCAACGGCTTAGGATGCCGCGACTCTATCCAGGCTGAGCTACTCGCGCATATTATAATTTAGTAAGAGTTATTTATAGAGTTTTTTAATGTTCTTATATACCATTATTAGAAATAAACCTATCCATTTTTTCTCTTAATCCTTTTCCATATCTTGCTTCTTGTTTTGCAACAACTAGTGATGCTGAATAACTTGCTATTTTTCCTGCTTGTTCTAGGTCAAGATTATTTGCTATTCCATATAAAATTCCTGCTGCATACATATCACCTGCACCATTTGTATTAATTATCTTAGTTTTATAAGAAGGAATTTCATATATCTTATCTTTACTTTTTATTAAACTTCCTTTTTCTCCTAATTTAACAACCGCAATACTGCATAGTTTAAAAATTTCATTTAAGGCTTCTTTTTCTTTTTTTCCTGTAAATACTTCTGCTTCAGATTCATTTGCAAAAACAATATCAACATATTCTTTAATAAATTCTTTAAAAAGAGCAAGATTATTTTTAACTAAGCCTGAATCAGAGAGATCTAGAGAAATGAGGAGATTATTTTCTTTTGCTATTTTTGCAGAATAAAAAATATTTTGATTTAATTCTTTGTTTGCAAGTTGATAACCTTCTAGATGAAGAATCTTACTTTTTTTAATAAGATCTTCAATAATATCTTCTTTTTTAAAAAATAAAGAAGCACCTAAATGAACTGCAAAGCTTCTTTCAAAATCAGGAGTTATAAAAGTAATTGCATGACCAGTAATTTCATTTTCATGCTTTGATAAAAAAGAGGCAATTCCACTTTCATTTGTTTTTTCTTCGTAAAGTTTTCCATGAGAATCATTTCCTATTTTTCCTATAAATGCAGAACTTCCGCCTAATGTAGCAACCCCTGCAATAGTATTTGAAACACTTCCTCCAGGAGAGATTTTAACAGGATAATTTTCTAATTTTTTTAATATTTCCTTACTTCTTTCTTTATCAATTAATTGCATTTCTCCTTTTTTTAATCCTAGCTCAGATAATAATTTATCATCAACTTCAAAAGTAATATCTAGTAACGCACTTCCAATCCCAATAACCTGATATTTTTTCATAGATAAGATTTAAAAGATAAAGTTAGTTTAAAAAATATATGATAATCAAGTTACTTGGAATTTTAGATATATTTATAGGAATTTGTTTTTGGATATTTGGAATTTTTAATTTACATTTTATGTCAGAATTCGTTTTTGTATTGGGAATAATATTATTAGTAAAGGGAGTTATTTTTATGACTCAATTAAGCATTGCAAGTATTTTAGATATTGTTTCTGCAATTATTATTATTTCTACAGTAACAGCAGGATTACCCAAAATAATTGTAATAATTATTACCTTATTTTTATTTCAGAAAGGAATTATAAGTATTATTAGTTAAGAGAATTTTGTAAAATAACAAAATTCTCTGAAGAGCCCTTTGAAAATTCATTAAAAATGCTCTAAAAAATGAATTATTCAAACTTCTCTTAAGAAAATATTTTTTCAAGTGGATTTTTTTCATATTCCCTTTCATATTTGGTCTGAGCTAATTGGATCTGCTCTTGAGTGCAATCTCCTCTTTTAAGTGCATAATCTAAAACAGTTCTAACACCTTCTGGAATACTTGTTAATCCAAAAACTCTAACAAACCCAATGGCCTTTTCTAAAATACCTATTGAATATTCTATTGAATTTGGTTTTCTATTATTAGGTGAAGGATCTTCTTTTCTTTGTTGTGATTTGCAATATCTCATTAATTTAAATGCAATAATCAGAGATTATATTGTTTATTGTAATAAAATATTAGATTAAAATAAAATGCAGGGAGTAGGTCCTAAAAATCTTATCTTCAATAAAATAATGCAGGGGATAACTCGCAAAAGTACTTTCTTATTATTAAATATTTACTAAAAGTCCTTTTGCTCGGGATTTGAGACCTACGGTTCAAATCAATATCCTAAAAATCTTATCTTCGATAAGATAATGCGGGGGATAGGATTTGAACCTATGTAGCACTAAGCAACAGATTTTGAGTCTGTCTCGTTTGACCGCTCCGACACCCCCGCAAACAATAAAGAATTTATCTATCAAATTATTATTCTGTAAATGCTTTTTGTTTCTAAAAATCATAAATATTTGTCATATAAAAACCTTTATAAACCCAAAGTTTTAAGATATATTGAAGACGACCATAATAGCTTGGAAACACCTGTTCCCATTTCGAACACAGAAGTTAAGCTTGCTATGTTGTTGGTTCTAGTTTCCTAACGGAAGTGAACCCAATAAGTTGTCTTCACCTATAATTTAATAAAATGATAATACCTATTAGATGTATGAGTTGTGGAAAGCCAATTGGGCACCTCTGGGAAGAATTTAAAGAAAGAGTAGAAGTTAAAGGCGAAGATTCTAAAAAAGTTCTTGATGAATTAGGGCTTGAAAGATATTGCTGCAGATCAATGTTTCTAGGGCAAGTTGATACTTTAGAACTTGTAAACAAATTTAAAAAGTTCTAAAGAAGATTTAATTAGTTTTATATAATTTAATTCTTATTGAATATGATGAAATCAGACTTAACAAGACAAGAAATTAATGAGCATATTAAAAATATATTTTTAAAAGAAAGTTCTGCAAAAGAAATTAAAAAAGCAAAAAAGCTTGCAATGAGTAAGAATATTAAACTTGGAGAATTAAGAAAAAAGTTCTGCAAGAAATGTTATTCTTTATTTAACTCAAATAATTCTGAGATAAGGATTAAAAAAGGATTTAAAATAACTAAATGTAAATGCGGACACATTAGTAGATATAAAATAAAAAATTAAGAATTTATTTTTTCTTTACGATTAACATAGAGATACATAGACTAATACCTGTTTCAATAATTAAATAAGATATAGCCAATAAAATTCTTTCTATTGAAAAATAATTTGGACGAATTAAAACAGATATAAAATAGAACGGAGCTATTAAAAAAATCCCTAATGGTTCAAGAATAACACAATTTTTATAATATTGAGGACTTGCATCAAGAGCACGAGTACATTTAGAAGATTTAGAGATTAGGATAGTCCCAATAAAACATAATATGATTAAAACAATCAAAACTGCTAAAAACCTCTTTAAAATTAATTTCATAAACAATAATAGATTTATTAATATAAAAACTTATCTTAAATCATGGCAAAACCCTTTTCAAAACTATCGGAAAAACTTATTTTAGCTCCAATGCATGATATAACTAACATTGCATTTAGACTCATGTGTAAAAAGTATGGGGCTGCACTAGTTTCAACTGAACTACTTTCTGCAAATGCTATAGCAAGAGAAAATAATGCTGTTATGAGTCTTGCTCTGAGTTGCAAAGAAGAAAAACCTGTTGCCTGCCAGATTTTTTCAAACAACACTGAAAACATGGTTGAGTCTGCTAAAATTCTTGAAAGAAAAGGATTTGATTCTATTGATATTAATTTTGGTTGTCCAAGTAAAAAAATAATGCAACAGGGAGGTGGAGGAGCATTATTAAAAAGAAAAAATAAAATTTATGAGATTGTTAAAGAAGTAAGTAAAAGTGTTAATATTCCTGTAACTGTAAAAATAAGATTGGGTGTTGATAAAAAAAATATAAATGTTCTTGAAGTTGCAAAATTATGTGAAGAAGCTGGTGCAAGCGCAGTAATTATTCATGGAAGAACTGTTGATCAAGGTTATTCTGGAAAAGCAGATTGGAATTTAATTAAAGAAGTTAAAGAAAATGTTAAAATTCCAGTTATTGGAAACGGAGATGTTATTGATGGAAAGAGTGCAAAAGAAATGCTTGAAGAGATAAAATGTGATTATGTTATGATTGGAAGAGCTGCCATTGGTAATCCCTTTATTTTCAAAGAAATAAATGAATATCTTAAAACGGGAGAAATAATAAAACAAACAAAAGAAGAAAAAATAAAAGATTATTTTGAATATATTGAATTAGCAAAAAAATATAATATTTTTTCTGTAAAAGATGCTAAACTTCGTGCACAGGAATTTACAAAAGGCATTGTTGGAAGTTCAAAATTAAGACAGAGACTTAATAAAATTAGGAATTGGGAAGAAATAGAATCTTTAATAAAAAAGTTATAGAATAATCATTAATTAATATTACAACTATCTTGTATTATTTTTATTATAACTTGTTCATGGCTCATTCCTGCTCTTTCTGTTGCAGCAATAAAACCTGCATCAGGAGATATGCAAGGATTTGCATTAATTTCTAAAACATATGGAACTCTTTGTTCAGAAACTCTAAAGTCTACTCTTGCATAACCCCTTAGATCAAAAATATTCCAACAAGTTCTACAAATTTGTTCTAAATTTTGAATCAGATCTTTATCTTCAAGATGAAAATCAAAAGTTCTTACTGTGTTTTTAGATTCATGGCATTCTGAATCCCATTTTGCATCATACCCTACTATTTTTGGTTTTCCAGGTTTCCAATTTTGGAATTGCATTTCAGCAACTGGTAAAACCATTGGCTTTTGTTCAGGACCTATAACTGAAACATTAAATTCTCTTCCTTCAATATATTCTTCTGCAAAAAAATCAGCTCCTTTTGATTGCAGAACTTTTCTTAAAGAATTTTCTGTTGTATAAAGAGTTGCTTCAAGACCTTTAGAAGCATGATCTATTGCAGATTTAACAAGAAAACTTTTTCCTTGAAGTCCAGAGGATAAATTTTCTAAGGATAGAAAATAAGGAGTATTTATTCTAGCAGCAGTTAAAATTCTTTTTGCAGATAGTTTATCTGCTGTTTTAACAAATGCTGTTTTTGTGCAACCTGTATAAGGTACTTTTGCTTGTTCAAAAATCTCTGGAGCAAGATAATTTGAAGATTCTTTTCCATCAACAACCTCAACTAAATTAAAAACAAATAATGGATTTATTCTTTTAATCTCGTTTATTGCTCTTTCTGTTGTAAAGGGTCTTTGAATAGTATCATAACCTAACCTGGAAAGTATTTCTGAAACAAATCTAGATTGATCTAAAACATCAAGATCATCAGGGGTTGCTGTTTTAGGGTCAATATCTGTGTGATAAACAAGTGCTTTTTCCATTTAAATTATTTAAAATGAGTGTTTAAAAAGTTTTGTAATAAAATTTTAGAATGTATAAGATATAGACAATTTGGATGATTATGTTACTCTAAAATCCAAATTCTCTAATAACACTTTTAGGACTAAGGTAACTTAATTCACCTAAAAGTGTATAATAAGATATGTCATAAGCTAACTTATCAAAGAATTAAAAAAGGTTTTTAAATAGTAAAATCCTAATATTATAAAGAGAGGTTGAGATGAATAATAAAAAATTTGTTATAATTAGTTTAATATTTAGCTTATTAATTATAAATGTAATTTTTGCATTAAACACAGAAAATACTAATAGATTAAGTTTTGGGCACATA
>JAGVIM010000087.1 GCA_020056045.1 Nanobdellota archaeon
ATAAATCAGGATAAAACTGCTATAATAAGGGAAGTTCATGTTTATGGTCAGGCTCTTGATATTGGAAAAATAGGAAAAGGAGTTGGACAACATTCTGGTTTTGGAAAAATGTTTATAAAAGAAGCTGAGAAGATTGTTCTTGGAGAAAAAATAAAAGAGTTAAAAATTATTTCAGGAGTAGGGGCGAGAGATTATTATTCCTCAAAACTCGGTTATAGGTTAGATAATGATAAGGTATATATGGTAAAAAAGCTATAATGTTTCAGTTTCCCAAATTTTCTTTAAAAAATCAATTTTTTTTGGATTTAAGTAATAGAATTTAGTATTATCCTCAAATCTTGTTAAAAGTAATTTATTTTTAATAAATTTCTCAAGAAATTTATGTGAAGAATTATAATATTTTAATTCAAATTCTTTTTGCCATTCTTTTGCATTAAATTCTTTATTTGTAAATCTTTTAAGTTTAACAAACCCTTTGGTTGTTTGATGATTTTTAAATCCTTCAATAAATGTTTCTTTTTTATTAATACCATTTATTTGTTTTATAAAAAATATGTCATTTTTATACAATAAAAAGAAATTTTTCCAACTTGTTAGGGATAATTGATTTTTTCCTTCTGTAAATTTTATTTCCAATCTATTCAGTAATCTTTTTATAAATTCTCTTTGTTTACCATTTATACAGCCTATTGTAACTTCTTTTAAAACAGGTCTAGAAACTGATCCTTCTGAAGCAAGTAATCCTTTCAGATAGTCTAATAAATATATCTTTTTTGTTAAAGTAATCTTTTTAGACATTTCTAATAATTTTATTAAAAAAGATTTTAGAACTGTATTAGATATTTTTATATTTAAGGTGCCCATATTATTAATTAAACTGCTTCCATATTTATCTCTTTGAATAACTTTGATTTTACTATTTTTTATATAATGAACTTTTTCTTTCCAAAATTTAATAACTGCTCTTTCGTCACATTTTTTACCATTGTATTCTATTTTAACACTAAACTTATATCCTATTAAAAAAGAGTCTAGCCATTCAAAAAACAAGTTAATAATTGAAGGTTCTGAATTACCCAATGATATGGAATCATTATATTTTCCTATTTTTGTTGTACCTTCGGATGAATATATTGCCGAGCCAATAAAAAACAAATCATTTAATTCTATAAATCTTTTCAATTTTATTGAAGACTTTTTCCAATTTGCTTCAGACCACAATTCTACTTCCGTTTCTTTTATTTTTGTAAATAAAGGTAATTTTTTTCTAGATCTTATTGATGTTAAAGTTTGCGAAGGAATTATTGAAGCCAAATCTAAGTAATTCCTATTATTTATTTCTTTAATTAAAGGAATATTTTTTATTATTATTAAATCTCCTCTTTTTTTTGGATCATACCAAGGAGGATTAAATTTTATAGATTTAGTAAGAACTATTTGCAAATCTTGTGAATTGATTTTGCATAATTCTCGAAGTATTGAAATGGGAATGAGAATATCCCATCCATAAATGTGCTTACCTTTAATCCAATCTTTAACATTTTCTCTAGATATTTTTCTTCCTTTAATTTTTGTTCTTAAATATTCTGCCAATGCTCTTTGACTGCCAAATTTTGCGATTGCTATTTCTAAAAATTCTTTTCTAAATTTTTCTTCAAGTAAAACTGAATAACTTTCTTTTTTCATAACTATTTATCTAATATTAAGTTTAAATACCTTAGGGTGTTGCTGTATAAGCACAATTATAAAAAATTAGGATATAAAATTGATAAAGATGGGAATTACATGGAGAAGAAGTTATAGTATTTATTTATAACAATCTATTTAAATCCATCTTCATAAATTTTATTTATGTTTTCAATAGAATTAGAAAGAGAAATTAAAGGATCTCAGAGTGGATCTGATATTCATGGATTAGTTCAAAAAATAGCTTATCGGCTTCATGAAAAAAGATCGCGTAAATCTGCAGATGATAATTGGTTTATGGCAGAAGACTTATTATTACGTTGGTCTAATTTTCAATATGGGAATGATCATTTAAATAAGAAAAAAGATACTGAGTTTTCTTTATCTAATCAACTTCATATAATTTTGAATCATTATGCCCATGATCATCATAAATATTCTTTATCTTTTGGAAATAAAACTTCTCCTTATTTTGATTGGGTGGATGCACAGGATGAACTTGCTAGACAAGTATTACATCAGGTTACTATAATTTAGAGGATTTAACAAATCTTATAAGTTAGATAAAGATGGTTATATGGGGAAGAAATTAAAATAACTTGATTTATTACACAATCTTTTTAAATAGGGTTTTATTTATATGAAAGAAAAAAGATGGCTGATTTTATAGCTCCTCCTGCAGGAACAATTCAAAGAGTTGGACCAACAAATCCTTTTGTTGCTATTTTTCAAAGTATTGTAGGGGTTTTTATAGGGATTTTATTAATTCTTTTTCTTGCACCAGTGGTTTTATGGTTTGCAGAGAGTCAGAATACCGCTAAGGTTTTCTCTCATTCAGTCTCAGTAGATCCTACTAGTGGTTCAACAGGTTATATTCGTATTATGTCTATTGCATCTGCAGATTCTCCTTTAGCTTGTTATCAAAATAAAGTTTCAGGCAATTGTCTTTATTATTCCTATAATCTGGAAGAACTTCAATATCTTGTAAATGATTACTGCGGTAGTTTAAAAAGTAATCAAAAGGTTATTTCTGAAAAAGGTCAGCGGTGTGATAGTAAAAATAATTGTGAAAAGTGTTATAGTGTTAATGAAAGTAATTGGAATTTTATTTTAAGTGAGAAAAAAGTTTTACCTTTTTCAATAGGTAATTTTAAAGTTTCTTTTCCAGATAATGCTAAAATAATGGGTTCTCAGAAATATAACAAAGATATAGATGCTACTCATAGGGAGAGTATGGATTATATAATTGATAAATCTAATTTACTTGTTGCGGGAAATTCGGATGGACAAGTGATAAGTGATGGGGGAAGTAAAAAGTTTTTGGTTATTTCTACGAAAGATTATCAAGGAACCTATGATTTGTTTAAATCAAATGATAGAACTCTTTCTTGGATTTTGAGATTAGTTACTTTTATTATTTTACTTATTGGTTATTCTTTGATTTTTGGTCCAATTTCTTTAATGGCTGATTTTGTTGGTAAAATTCCTTTAGTTGGAAAATGGATAGATGGTGCTGCAAAGAGTATTATTTTTGTTGTAAGTCTTCTTTTAGCATTAGTTCATTTTATTATTTTATGGATTTTGATTATGATAATAAAAAATATAATTTTTATTGCAATTATAGTTGCATTAGTTATGGTTGGAATTTATGTTTATTCTAAATTTTTTAAGAAAAATCCTAGTTCATAATTTTTTATTTTTAGTTTTATTCTACCTTTGATGTATACCTAAGATTTTTAAGCTTAATTTCATATTAATTAACTATGATTGAAAATATCAAAATAATCTCTGCTGCAGAATTCTTAAAGAAAAATAAAAATAAGAAACCTAATCAGGAAGAGGTTTGGGATAATATTTCTGATTTATGGGTTGAATATAAGAAAAAACCTTTTTTTACAGTTGAAGAATTTTTAAACAAAGCAAGTTCTGATTTTGAAAAATTAGAGAATTCTAAATTTCCTAAAGAAAAGATAAGAATAATTGATCTTGGTTGTGGTAGTGGAAGAAATATGGTTAAGAATGATAAAATTGAATATTATGGGGTTGATATTTCTTCTAATCAACTGAAAGCTGCTGAAAATACTGTAAAAGAAAAAGGAATTAATGCTAAGTTTTTTAAGATTTCTGCTGATAAATTACCTAAAGATTTTAAGAATGAGATGTTTGATTATGGATTATTTATTGCTACGCTACATTGCATTGAAGGGGAGAAAGGAAGGGAAAATGCACTTAAGGAATTTTATAGGGTGTTGAAGAAAGGTTCAGAAGGGCTTATTAGTGTTTGGAATTCTTCTGATGAAAGGTTTAAAGATGTTAATTATCATGGAGATATTTATATGTCTTGGAGAAAAGATGGGAAAGAGCATTATAGGTATTATTATTTGTATAATGAGGAAGAATTAATTAATTTATTGAAGGGTGTTGGGTTTGATATAATTGAAATCAAAACAAATTTAGATGTTAAAGATAGTATGAGAATTACTGGTTCTTTGAAGGATAGATTTTCTAAGAAGAATTTAATTGTAAAGGTTAGGAAGTAGATAATGTTTATTAATAATATTTAAAAGCAAGAAAATTTTATATTTATTATGACTCAGGATATAACGTCTAGGTTTATTAGTCTTAAATCAAGAAATGGAGCTACTTTTTTGGGACAAAGATCAGGATCAGAATCAGAAACTGATTTTACAGAAACTTGGGAGCAAACATATGGTGAAACTACTAAAAAAATTCCTGCTGCCTATATTTCTAGAGAAAGATTAGATTCTTTACAAAAAGTTTATCAGAGTTATTTTAGTTCTCAAACAGATAAAAAAAGTATTTCTTATTTAGGAAAATTAAAAAAATTAATTGTTGATGCAAGAAAGCCTGTTTATGAGGGTCAAAATGGTTTTCTTGTGAGATTGGTTAAACAGTCTAATGGTTATTTTATTAGGGCATTTGAAGTAGATTTGAAAATTGATTTAGAAGATAAGACAGATTCTAAATCTCTTGATCTTGAAAATATGTTTGCTGAAATGGTTGGAGAAGAGTCTTCTGTTAAAATGTCATATA
>JAGVIM010000172.1 GCA_020056045.1 Nanobdellota archaeon
CTCTTGTCCTGAAGTTATTCTTGCAAATGAGTTAGGTATTCCTTATCAGACAATTGCAATGTCAACTGACTATGATTGCTGGAAAGATGGAGAAGAATCTGTAACTTTTGAAATGGTTTTAAAAAGAATGAAAGAAAATTCTGAAAAAGTAAAAAAACTTTTAATTAAAGCTATTCCTAGAATTGCAAATATAGATACAGAAAATCACCGATTTTCTGTCTCTCCACCAAAAAAATCCTTTGAAGTATTTTTAGGGCCTAAAAATTCCTCTGAAGGAATTTTTCGGAATCCAAAATATATACAAGGATTTGAAGATATTGAATTTATAAAAAATAAAATAAGAACAATTCCAAATTTTCCAAAACAAGGAATAATGTTTAGAGATATAACAACTTTATTAAAAGATAATGGGGGAATGAATAGGGTTATGGAAATTTTATATAATAGATATAAAGATAAAAAAATTGATGTTGTTGCTGGGATTGAATCAAGGGGATTTATTATTGGAAGTATTTTAGCTAATAAACTTGGGGTTGGTTTTGTTCCTATAAGAAAAAAAGGTAAATTGCCATTTGAAGTTGTAAGTGAAGAATATCTATTGGAATATGGTAAAGATTCTATTGAAATTCATAGAGATGCAATAAATTATGGTCAAAGAGTTTTGATTGTTGATGATTTAATTGCAACCGGGGGGACTTTTCTTGCTGCATGTAATCTTGTAAAAAGATTGGGTGGAAATATTTTTGAATGTGTTTCTGTTATTGATTTGCCTGATTTGAAAGGTCGGGAGAAAATTGAAAAGAGCGGGTTTAAAGTTTTTTCAGTTGTAGAATTCAAAGGGGAATAAATAAAAAGTAATAAAAAGATAAAATTTTTTATCTATGATATCCATGATTATCTAAATCATGATGATGATGTTCAGGATGAGGAACATAAATTTGGGGTTGTACATATATTCTTGGTCTAAAGGGTGCTATTTGTCTAGGTCCAATATCTATATTTACAAAAGGTGCTCTAATGTGCACTCCTTGTCCTACTCTAACTCTTGTAAATGGTGCATTAACATAAACATCTGCATTTGCATTTGTAGGTGTTCCAGATAAACCAAGAGTAAGTGCTGCTAATCCAATTGTTTCTAATGTTTTATTCATTTTTTATACCTCCTTATAATTATTAAATATTTATATATAAATAGAGTTTATCTTCTTTAAAAGTTTTATTGTAGGATAATAAATAGGTTTAGATCTAGAAAATGCTCATTGTAACCTTCTGTTATTTTAATTCAGAGATACACAATGATAATTTTCTGTCTGAGAGAACTAAAACACATTCCGGGTTTTAACCCAGAGTTCTTGACATATGGGGATTAATCTATTGGTATTTACTCAGAATTCTGAAATGAAATCTTTCCAGCATTTGCAAAGAAAAGATTTTTAATATTTTAGTAAGTGCAATTATCAAAGAGTTATACAATGATATGCAAGAGATATGGATGATATGCAGAATAAATTAATCAACTATTTACACATCTGATAAGATTATTGAGATACCAATAAAGAAGAATTATTTTGATGAATATCAAATAATTTCTATAGGAGCTTCATAAAGGTAAGCTAGTACATATATTGGAATAATTTAAAAACCTTGGATTATTTATTTTTATATGAAAAAAAGATTTGGTGAATTATTTTTAAATAGTTGGAAAGAGTATAAATTAGATTATAGGGTTTTTGTTTTAATAATACTTTTACTTATTTTTTTACCAAGTGTTGTTAATTATGTTTGTCAGTTTCCTTGGAGTCCTGAAATTTTGAAATTAGGAGATAATCCTAATTCACAGGATATACTTAATATTTTTTATAATTATAAGTATGTTATTATATTATCTATTTTAGCTGGAATTGTTTCTTTTATATTAGCAATTCTTTCCTATGTTACAATGACCTATGGTTCTTTAAATAAAAAGAAAGAAATGAGTTTTAGTGAAAGTTTAATTGGAGGGAAAAAGAACTTTTGGAGATATTTAGGATTTATGATTGTTTCTGTTATTTTTATGTTGGGATTATATTTACTTTTAATAATTCCTGGAATAATTTTTTCTGTTTATTGGATATTTTCCTCTTTTATATTTATTAAAGAGAAAAAGGGTATAATTGAGTCTTTAAGAGGAAGTTATAAAATGGTTAAGGGAAATTGGTGGAGAACTTTTGGTTATAGCTTATTATTCTTTTTAATCATATTGGGTATTTCTTTTGTTTTTTCACTTGTTTCAGGATTAATTTTGTTTATAATAAATCCTGCTTCAATGAGTAATGATTTAGCTACTATTAATTATTATTCTAATTATCAATGGTATCTTGGAGATGCTGTTTCATTAATAATTAATTTTACATTGATGTCAATAACAATTCCTTTATCATTATTATTTTTTAAGAATTTTTATTTAAGTATGAAGGAGAAGTAACTAATTTTATAATGAAAAAGAAGAATTTGAGTACAAGATTTTTTAATAAAATAGAGGAATTAAAAGAAAGTAAAAATTTAAAGAGAACTTTAATATTTACTTTTATTATTTGTTTAATTGTTATTGTTGTAGTTACCTGGGTTCAATTAATAGGTCAGAGTAAAATTAGTGTTGGATGTAGTTATTTAGATCCCATAACTATTGATTTACTTGCTTTTTTTGCTGCTTTGTTTTTAGTTATTGAAGGTTTTGCAAGAATTATTGAACATCCAAATGCTTCAATTAAAAGGCAGTTAACAAGGATAATAAGAATTGGATTTGGTTGTGCTATTACCACTTTGCATATTTTGCAGTTTTTGCATAAGTGATTATTAGTTATATAAAATAAATTTATTAGTATTTTTATTAACTTTTAGTAGTAAGATCATTTTAAATAAACATTTTGTATAACTATTTAATGAATAGAAGAGGTTTTTTAAGAACTGCGAGTGGTTTAGTTGCGGGATTAGCAATGCCTTCTATTTCTTTAGGTCAAGAACCTACCCCTCCTAGGGATAGTATTGAAGATTCAGTTCAGATTGGTGACTCTGAAATATTAAGACCAATTCCTATTTCTAATTTTAACATTCTTTTATGTAATGGTTTTGTTGATTTTGATAAAGATGGTAGATTTTGGTTTCCATTAGAATGTCTTGGAGTAAAAAATAAATTCGGAGTTACTGAAAATTTAACTTTGATTGCACAATCAGGAGTTAATAATCAAACTGGGAAACAATTATCTATTAATATTTATGATTCTAATGGAAAAATGGTTCATAATTATTCTCAATTTCTTACAGCTTCTCGTCTTGTTTTTACAGAAGGTGGATTAATGCAAAAATTAAGGGATAATGGTATTGGGAATTATTCTGCAGTTGCTACTTTAAATGGTCAATTAGTTGGTAAAAGGGAGTTTGAGATTGGTGCAAAGGGAGAAGTTCCAAAGAAATTAGATTATGCTGAGAAGGGATTTGAATTATTTGCTTGTAATTGGGATGGTGATATTGATAATAATGGGGTTTATGAAAGAGAAAATTTTTTTGGAATTAAAGATGAATTTAATTCTGGAGAAAGATTAGAAGTAGTTGGTTATTCTAGAATTCCTGGTCAAACGGGAAATACACTTTCAATAAATGTTTATGATTCAAATGGAAGTGTAATCGATAAATTTTATTCTTACCTTGGTTCAGATGCTCTTGCACTTAATTCAAAAGATATTATGCCTGGAATTTTAAGAAAAGGTAGTGGGGGAATGTATACGGCAATAGCAACACTGGGCCAGGAAAGAGGTGGAAGATTGGTTGGAAGAAAAGATTTCGAAGTAAAAGAACC
This sequence comes from Nanobdellota archaeon, assembly GCA_020056045.1. Classification (GTDB taxonomy): domain Archaea; phylum Nanobdellota; class Nanobdellia; order Pacearchaeales; family GW2011-AR1; genus ARS1285. The sequence goes on from JAGVIM010000172.1 coordinate 3,836, forward strand.
AGTTAATGGTGCTACTTTTCAATATGAAATTTATCCTATTTTTCCAGAGCTTAAATAAGATTGTGGTTGTAAAAAATAAATTTCTTATTCTTTGTTAAATTTGCTGAGG
>JAGVIM010000236.1 GCA_020056045.1 Nanobdellota archaeon
AATACTAATATTTGGAATTGCACAGATACAACCTTTGGTTGTATTTATATTAGTTCAACATCACAAAACAACACATTTACAGGAGGATTAATTAATTTATCTTCAGGTAATTTGATCTATTTTTCTTCCGGGTCTAATAATATATTCAAGGATTTAACTTTAATCGGAGCAACAAGGAATGATACTTACTTATTCCAAACTTCAACTAATAACTCTTTTGTTAATGTAAGTTATAATCTTTCAAAAGAATATGTTGAAACTGGAAGTTCTCTTACTCGAAAATGGTATTACAGAACTTATGTTAATGACTCCTCTGGAAATAATGTTTCAGGGGCTAATGTTAGTGCGTATAATATTTCAAATGTAGTTGAATTTAGAGATATTACAAATTCTTCTGGTTGGACAAGTATTAATTATATTACTGAATATCTTAATAATGGGACAAATATAATTTATTCAATACCTCATGTTCTTTATGCAAGTAAACCCGGAGTAGGTGTTGGAAGTAAGACTCTGAATGTGAGTTCTAGTTTAAATGTTTTAAATGATACAATTACTATTGGTAATACTCTTAGTTCTTGTATTAAAATAAATTCTCCTGGAATTTATACTATGGCTGGAAATATTGCAGGTTCTCAAATTCCTTCTACAGGATGTTTTAATATAACTGCCTCTGATGTTGTATTTGATTGTAATCATTATTATATTTTAAATGCAAGTGTTAATGCCCATGGAATTTATGCTGGTTCTGAAAACTATCTTACAAATGTTACTGTTAAAAATTGTAATGTTACTATGAGTTCAAATGGTTATGGAATATGGTATAATAATATTAATAACTCTTTTATTTTTAACAATACTGTAAATTCAAATTTATGGGGTATTTATCTTACTAATAGTTCAAATAATTCTTTAATAAATAACAGAGGGGGTCAAAATTATTTAGCCCTTATTTTAGTTTCTAGTTCAAATAATAATATTAGTTATAATAATTTTACTGGCCAGAATTATATTAATCTTGGTTCTGAACTTTATTATACTGGGCATGGAATTGGAATTTCTGGAGGTAGTAAGAATTCTATTACTTCTAATAATCTAAGTGAAGATGGATATGGGGTTGAACTTTCTTCTTCAACTGAAAATAATATAACTGATAATCTTGTAAATGCAGGCGCCTATGGAATTGTTCTAACGAATAGCAGTTCTAATCTTGTTTTAAGAAATACTGCAAATTATAATTATGTTTTTGGAATTATTTTACAATTAAATTCTAGTAAGAATCTTATTGAGAATAATACTGCTTGTTACAGTTTTGAACCTTGGTCGTTTAATGGAGTTCAAAGAGGTAATGGAATTACTATTTCCTCATCAAATTATAATAATATTACTAATAATAATGCAAGTTCTAATTTTAGAATAGGAGCTTATATAATTTATTCTAATAATAGTTTTTTTGTTAATAATAATATGAGTTTAAATAGAAATGGAGTTGAAATTGATTATAGTAATTATAACTTTATTTATGGGGGATATCTCCTTGATAATCAGGATGATGGAATAACTTTGTATGCACATGGGAATAATTTTCTTCAGGGTATCTTTATGAATACTTCTTCAGATATCAGTGGGGATGGTGCTGTATGGATATTTAATTCTTCAAATAATTATTTTTCAGATATGTTTTTAGATAATAATGGAACTATAGTCTCAGGACTTTATTCAAGTTCAACTAATAACACTTTTGTTAATGTAAGTTATAATAATTCCAAAGAATATGTTGAAACTGGAAGTTCTTTTACTCAAAAATGGTATTATAAAACTTATGTTAATGATACAAGTGGAAACGCTGTTAATGGTGCAAATGTAAGTGCCCATAATTCTTCAAATGTTATTGAATTTAGTAATCTTACTAATTCTTCTGGTTGGACAAATATTAATTATATTACTGATTATGTAAATAATGGAGATACTATAACTGGAATTAATAGGAGCTATCCAAATAATTATACAATTTTTGCAAAAAAGAATGGTGTTGGTATTGGATCTAAATTATTTAATTTAAGTTCTTTTAATACAAATGTTTTGAATGATACAATTACTATTGATAATAATCTAAGTTTTTGTCAGGTTATTGATATTCGGGGAAGTTATAGGATGACTAAAAATTTATTAGGTTCTCAAATTCCTGCTGCAGGATGTTTTAATATTACTACTAGTAATGTTAGTCTTGATTGTGATAGATATTATATAAGAAATGTTACTCTGCAGTCACCAGGGATTTATGCAGGTTCTGAAAGTGGACTTAGAAATATTACTGTTAAAAATTGCAATGTGACAATGAACCTTACTTTTTTTGGTAATTCTTTTGGTATTTGGTTTCATTTTGTTAATAATTCCCTGATTACTAATAATCTAGTAAGCTCTAATCTTTATGGAATCTTACTTACAAATAGTTCTAGAAATTTGGTAATTAATAATACTGCATATTCAAATGCTCATTATGGTATTATGGCTAGATTTAATTCTACTAATAATAATATTAGTTCAAATAATTTTTCTTCAAATGGATATGGTGTTGGTGTTTCTTCTAGTAGTTATAATAATTTTACTAACAATTTTATTGATGGATGTTCAACTGTAAGTCTTGGTTGCGTGCATTTTTCTTATGCTTCAAATAATTTTTATTCAGGAGGGACTATTAATAACAGCGGCTATGCTCTTATTTATTTAGCCTCTTCTTCAAATAATATTTTTAAGGATGTTGAGTTATTTGGATCAATAATTCTAAATGATACTCGTTTGACTTCAAGTTCAATAAATAATACATTTTTGAATGTTTCTTATAATTCATCTAGAGAATCTGTTATTTCTGGAAGTTCTTTAGTTAGGCAATGGTATTATCAGGCTTATGTTAATTATACTTCAGGAAGTCCTGTTGGAAATGCAAATGTTTCTGCCTTAAATTCTTCACTTGCTAAGGTTTTTGATACATATACAAATTCAAGTGGCTTTATACCAATACAAGCACTTACAGAATATGTAAATAATGGAGATTCTGTAAACTATATGATACATTGGATAAATGCATCAAACTTTACTGATAATGATGCACATTATTATAATGTAAGTGCTCACTCTGGAAATTATTTTGAAGATTTTTTTACCTTGAATGATACTTCTTTTCCTATGTTTGATACTATTGTTAATGAGAGTTATGTTTGTGAAGGAAGTTATTTGTCTTTACTTTTTAATGTAAATGAGGCTGATTGGGATATTCCAACTGCAACAATTTCTCCTCAAAATCCATTTTATATTAGACTTTATAATAATGTCAATATGACTACAAATCAATATGAAATTTATTCTGGAATACTTTCTAAAGCAAATGCTGGTGGAGTAAACTTTGGATCTAAAACATATAATGAAACAATAAGTGTGATGGATGAAGTAAATACAAATGTTACTACAATAAACATTACTGTTATTGAAATAAATAATGCTCCTGCTATTGAAAGTATAGGTACTCAAACAATTGTTGAAGGTGGGGTGTTTTATCATGCGGTTCTTATTAATGATACAGAAAATGGAAATCAAAGTAGTCAGAATTTAAGTTTGAATATTAGTTTTACTGATTCAAATGGCAATCTTACTGCTCTTACAAATATTTCAAGAACAGGTGTAATTAATTTTACAACAAATGCAAGCATAAGGGGAGATTATACTGTTACTATTTGTGCTGTTGATAAAGGACTTAGAAATCCTCATGAAAATATTAGTTTATGTGGGCAAAATGCAAGTAGTATTAATCAAACAACTTGTGGATCATTCTTACTTAAAATAACCGAGCTTGGAACAGAAGATAATGGTGGAAATACTGGAGGAGGTTCTGGTGGAGGTGGAGGAGGAACAGGAGGAAAGGATACAGGTGAAAAAGGTAGTGGTGGAGAGGAAGGAGATGAATATAATCCAGTTGATGTTTCAATAAATTATGAACAGAATAATCCTTTATTAGAATGTGGAAATTGGAGTAAATGTAATGCTGTTTATGGATTTAAAGAAATTATGGATAATATTGTTTTATTTAAGGGAGAAAGAACAAGGGAATGTTTACATCTTGATACAAAAGTCTATGAAACTCAGAGGACAGCTTGTAATTCAAAGATGAATGTAACTCTGAAAAAGAGTAATGATTGTTCTCAGGAAAATGTGGATGTCTTGGATGAAACTAATCAAATAATTTCAAGATTACAATTATTAAAAGGAACAAAAGATAAATTAAATATACAATTCTTTTTAGATAAAAATGCCTATTGTCCTTATTGTTATAATAGTATAAAGGATTATGATGAAAAAAGTGTTGATTGTGGGGGAAGCTGTGCTCCTTGTTATGAAAAAGCAAAGTCTTATGGGGAATTATGGAAGTTTGTTTTGTTCTTTTCACTTGTATTTGTGCTTATATTATTGAATGTAACTGTTTTACTTGTTGTAAGATATTTTATGTTAAAATCAGAATTAAATATGCTTGAAAGAAAATTAGGGGGATAAAAAGATTAAAATATAAAATAAAGATGGTTTATAAAAGATATATAAAAAAAGATGGGAAATTGTTTGGACCTTATTACTATGAAAGCTATAGGGATGAGAAAGGAATAACAAGAACAAGGTTTATTTCTGGGCCTAAAAAGATTGATAAGACTAGAGGATTTAGTGAAAGAATAAATGGAATAAAGAGTTCTAAATTGCTTTTAATTTTAGGGATTATTCTAGTGGTTACAGCACTTCTTTTTGTTGGTAATTTAAGCTATGGTGGAAGAACAACAGGAAGAGTTATTGATGCAAGTTTAAATGATACAGAAGTATTAAGGGCAGAACAAATTGCTGATAATAATCTAGAGAGTAATGTTGATGTTAGAGATGCTGTTGATTTAAGTATTAAGGAAGTTCTTAGGGAGAATAATAAAATAATGGAGTTTGATACTCCTGAAGGAAAAATAGAATTAAATTTTGATTTAATGAACTATTCTTCTTGGGAGCAAGCAAGCTCTACTTTGCAAGTAGAGAATTCCAAAATAGATGAAAATTCAAGTATTGCACAAAGCTCAGTTGTTGCAGAGGATTTTAACATAACTGTAAATAGTTCAAAAGAAAGGTACAAATGGGGATATAATGTTAAGTTAAATGATTTGAATTTTATGGCTAGAATTGATGTTAGAACAAATCAAACTATTTCTGTTATTGATAATCAAACATTAAGAATTGGAAGAGCTTATTTAAGCTTTGCAGATCTTGCAAAGCAAGGTTATATTTTGAATATAAATGAGCCAATTGTAATTAATAGAACTATAATTGTTGTTAATGAGACAAATCTGACAATTGCAAATTTGACAATTGAAAATGTTACAGAGTTAAATATTACTAATTTTACAATTGGTAATCAGACTGAAACTAATGTTAGTATAAATATTACTAATGAGACTCAAATTGTTGTTAATAATACTGAAATAATTGTTAATGATACAATAATAATTAATGAGAGTTTAGGGGAAAATCAGAGTGTTGTAAATACAATAATAGTTAATGAGACAATTGTAAATGAAACAAATGAAGTTGTTAATGATAGTGAAAATATAGTTAATGAGAGTCAAAGTGAAGAAATAGTTGCTAATAATAATCAAAGTAATGTTCAAGAGCAAGAAACAATTGAACAGCCTCTAGAACAGCAAACTCCT
>JAGVIM010000207.1 GCA_020056045.1 Nanobdellota archaeon
TTTTAAACAATAACTTCTTATCTATAACATGAAAAAAAGAAGTGAAAAAAATATAAAAACAAAACAGAAGAAAGAAATAAAAAAACAATTTAACATATTTGCCATAATTGGTTTTGTAATGTCTTTTCTAAGTTGGTTTTCTATTCTGGGAATTGCTTTTTGCATCATTGGAATAATAGAAGCAAAAAGAAAAAATCAAAAAGGAAGAACACTTGCAATTGTAGGATTAATAATAGGGATTATTGTTCTTTATGCAACTTCTCAAGCATATTTTCTTAAATAAATAAAATAATATTTAAAATGTCTGAAGATATTTATAGAAAAGAAGATATAATATTAACAACACATGCCAAAGAAAGGATGATTCAAAGAAATATAAGTTTAGATGAAATTCTGGATACATTACAAATACCTGATTATACTATTAAAAAGGATGAAAAAATAGAGGCTTATAAAAAAATAAAAGAAAAAAATTTAAGAATTATATATTCAAAAGAAGGTAAATTTATAAAGATAATAACCGTTATAGATAAATCATGAAAATAACCTTAGATAAAGTAGCAAATGCAGCATATATTTATTTTAAAGAAATTATGCCAGGAGAAGTTGTTAAAACAATTTCTCTAAATGACTCTATAAATATAGATTTAGACAAAGAAGGAAAAACTCTTGGAATAGAAATAATAAATGCAACTAAAAATCTTCCATTAAGTACTTTAAATTCCGCAACAATCATAAATTAAACTCTATCAGCAGCCTTTTTCCACATTGCTTCTCTTGCTTTAGGAATTATTAATCCTTCATAACCTTGCATAGGATTATTAACAGTCCTATCACCAACAGTTGTTATCTTCTTCCCATCAATAAGATAATTCCCATTTGCACCATCTTGCAATAATCTAAAATAATTTTTATTATCAAGTCCATTGCTTAGTTTATTCATAAAATAATCTGACTTTTTCATTTCCCTAGAATAATAAGTATTTCCGTTCTCAAACTCAATATCAACATCACCATTTGCAATTCTTAACTTAGATCCTATTACACTAACTTCATTATAATTTTTTAAAGGAAAAAGAAGAATATCATATCCACTCATTTCAATATTCTTTTCTGTAAATAATACTCTTTGAAGCACAAAAGTCTGCTGAATTGGTTCAGAAGCACTTACTAATGGTAAGAAACCATTAGAAACTCCTGAATTTGATTGTGAAGTTGATTGTGAATTTGATTGTGAATTTGAACCATTTGTATTTCCTTCATTATAAGGAATAGGATTTGCTGTTTCAGCTCCACCCTGATCAATAATAGTTGTTTGATCTCCAACCCTTACAACAGCCAAATCTGTTCCTTCCTTAGTTACAAGAGTAGTTGTTGCATTTGTCTTAAGATTATCAAGAGTTTTATTTATATCAAAGCTACTTGTTTTATTAGGTCTATTTTCAATAATAAATTTATTTCCATTATTAAGATCTACAAAAGTAATTTCAGCATTTGAAAAAGTTCCCTTTGCACTATTACTATCAACCTCAAGGTCTTTTATTTCAGGAGTTCCACCTGCAGAAGGATCTGTTGCTTCAGGAAGTCTAGGCAAGTTTAATTTCCCTAATCTTTCATTCTCTGCCTTAGCATTTGCTTCAAGTGTAGCTTGAACATTACCCATAATCTCCTTAACCATTGCCATAACTTGTTGTACAGCCTGAAGAGCCTGTTGAAATCCACTAGAACCTTCTTGACTTCCAAGACCACCTAATCCTGCACCAAATCCCCCTCCAAATCCCTCACCTAAAGCATAAACAATTGTAATATTTACAATAAGTACAATAACAAATAAAGTTATAATTTGATTTTTTAATTTCCTCATTTTTAACATCCTAATTTCATTAAATCAATACAAAGATAATATTTAAATTTATACTCTCTCAGCAGCCTTTTTCCACATAGCTTCCCTTGTCCTAGGAACATTAATTCCACCAAAACCAGAAAGAGTAGCTGGAATTGGAACAGTTTCCTCCCCAACAGTCACTATCTTTTCATCATCAACAAGATAATTTCCTTTTGTTCCTCCAGGAAGTATTTTAAAAAAACTATTAAGATTATTTTCATTTTCAAGTTTATTTATAAAAAATTCATTATTTTTTATTTCTCTTGAATAATATGTTTCAGAACCCTTAAACTCAATATAAGTTTCTCCATCTAAAATATTTAAAAAATTCCCCCTAGCTTTAATCAAATTAAATGGCTTAAAAATATCAACACTTATCTTATCACCACCTAAACCTAAATCATATCCCTGAATATTAATATACTGACTAGAATCCCCAATAGAATTAAAATTCTCCACTAACAAAACATCAGGAGAACCAATAAGAGGATCAAAAATAAAATTAGTTCTTTGACCAGGAGGAGCTAATGGAAAATAAACTCTTACTACTTTTTCAATTTCTTTATATAAAGTTAAATCAATATTCTGACCAGATCCCTTTTCCAAACCATTAGTAAAAACATCATCAAATGCAACATCTCCTGATTCACCATTTATTGATTTTCCATTAATAAAAATATTATTCTTACTGTCCTTAAGCCAAAATTCACCCTTTTCTAAAGAATAAACATTAAAATCCTCTTTATCTTTCAAAAACATAGTTTCTTTGTTCTTACTAGCTCCTTCAATATTATCAAAAGGTTTTTCAATTCTTCCACTAGAATCTTTTTCAGGAAATTCTTTTAAACTTTCACCACCATAAAATTGCCCGCTATTAATTGTTAATTTATCATTACTATCCTTATTTATAAGAACATTATTTTCATCAAACTTTAATTTTTTTATTTTTTCATCATTTGTAAATATTTTTGCTTCATATTTTGCATATTGAAAAACATCTTTTCCATTTACTTTAATAAATTTTGAGTCCTGCAATTTTGACTTGCTTAAATCTACATTTTCTAATTGTTTATTATCTGCTTTTAAAATATTTTCAAGCACTTCCTCAGCCTTTTTCTTATCAATATAGGTTTTTATATCATTCCAAACTTTTTCATTATCTTTTATTACTCTTCTTAATTGTTCCTCATATGTAAGTTGTTTTGCAGTAAGTTGTTTTTTCATAGCATCATCTGAATTTTTATTTAAATAATCAGGTCTTATTTCAGTCCTAAATCTTTCCCAATAGTCCTTAGTATTAGAAGCCTTTACAAGATGCTCTGTAATTATATCAGGAGTTGTATCAGGAGGACTAGGAAGATCAACAAATTTATTTAATTTTTTATCAAAGAAAAAATTCTCAGCAGAAACAAAACTAAAGCAAGATAATATAAAA
>JAGVIM010000038.1 GCA_020056045.1 Nanobdellota archaeon
ATAATTTTCATCATAGTTTATCCTCATTCCATAAGGTTTAATTTTTTTATAGTTATTAATTATTAATTTTTTTCTTTTAGATAAAAATCCTATTTTCATAAAATTATCAACAAAATCAGAGCCAATAATTAATTTAGTAATTTTAAATTTAGGAATTGGCCTGTTTTTTCTTATGTAAAAATTTTTAACAGTAGGGCCTGGCTCTTTCTCATATTCATATCTTTTTGCAAAAACCCCAAATCTAGCTAGACAAAACTCTAAATCATATAATAATCCCTCACTTACACTATCACAAGAAACCTTTTTTCTTTCTTTTTCTGCAGAACCATCTCCTTCAAAATAACCTCTTAAGATGCAAGCCAGTTTATTTAATTCTAAATCTAAAAAAACAGGGGGAATTCTTTTTTCTGAAGCAATGCTTCCAGCTTCTAAAATTTTTGTAAAAAACAGATATAAAACTTTAGAAGAAAAAGTAATCCTGTCTTCTTTATTTTCAGTGGGTCTTAAACCAAACTGTTCTAACATGGTCTTCTTGATAAAATCTCTTATTTCCTTTTCTGAACTAGAAATATAAACCTGATTAAGCCCATTCTTGCCATTTATGCTTCTTGAATAACCTTCTGCAACATATAACCCTATAATCTCAAGTAATTCGTCTGTAAGTCTAATAATAATAGGCAGTTCAACATTATCCCTTTTAGCCGCAATTCTTCCGTTTTTACAAATTTCTTTTTTGATTTTCTCATTAAAACTGCAAATAAAATTAATAGGGTAACTATCTCTTAAATTAAAATTCTGAAATTGTTTAAAACTAATGCCCAAATCTTTTTGAATTTTTATTCTATTAGATTTATCCACCTTATTAATAATCTCTTTAATTCCTCTAATCATTAAATCCTCTTCTTTTAAGCATTCAAGTAGATTTATTTCTTCTAATTTCTTAGATTTTATGTTTATTTTAATAGGTAAAGGTAATTTATCTCCAATTTTTAAATCAGATGCCCTTTTTATCTTATTATCTACAAAAAATTTATGATTTTCAGTAACTTTTATTTTTTTTCCAAGTGAAGTCTTAATCTCAAGCATAGGAATTTTGGTATGTTTTGTAAAATTATTGATTTTAACTTCAGTCAAACGTTTATTAGGTCCAATTGTTTCAAATCCTGTTACTTTTTTCTCCATTGTGTTCCAAATATCTACTTTTTTATCAGGTTTTAATTTTTCAACTAACTCCCCTATCTTTGTAATTTTCCAAGTCCCTTGATTTTTTATAGGAATATAAGTTTCATAATCAAAACAATCTCTTCTCATAGCTGCATGCATATAGGGACTGGCAAGTAATCCTTGAACTTTTGAAAAACCAATTATTCTACATATAACCCCTGCACAATTATGAGGAGCCATACAAACACCTAATTGCCCAACCAAATCCTCTCTTTTTTTTAAATTAAAAAAAGGTGCGAGTCCATAAAATCTAACAAGTAATTCATCAATAAAATTTGCAATATTCATAAAAACATCATCAGCTTTTTCATCACCACATTCAGAATTACAAGGAATTATAATATCATGAGGCTTTAATTCTAAAATTTGATCATCCTGACTCAACTCTTTACCATAACAATCAGTTACATAGCCCAATTCCCTTAATTTTGCAACACTAACTTCAACTTCTTTTGGTTTAAAATGAGAAATAGGCAATTCAGTCATATCGTATCGTATTGTTCCGTCCTTATTAACACAAAGATTATTTTTTGCCCTAAGAATTCCTTTTTCCAAATGCTCTAAACTGTGATTTTCAGAACTAGTTCCCCTTACTCCTTTTATTAATTCAGGGGTTTCAACTCTTAAAAATCCTAATTTTTGTACAGCTTTTTCAAAATAATGTTTTATATCAACCCGATTATCCTTAAATCTTTGAACTTTATCATGTAAATGACAATTATTTTCAATCAGCTCTCGATTACAAATTCTACAATAATATTTTTCAGTTGTTTTTTCACCACAACACTCACAAACTCTAAAGATTGTTTCTCTATTACATTTATTACAATAATTAAATGGAAAGTTTCCTTTAGCACTTCCAACATTTACTGCTTGATTAACACTTCTTAATCTTCCCCCTTCTTCACCAACAGGAAAAAGAACATTTGGACTTCCTATTAATTTTCTTAATTTAGCCTTTTCAGGCCTCCCCATTCTACTTCCAATAAATTCTCCAGCCTTATCTTTAATTTTATATTTAGAAAGTTTATTAACAACAGCTAAAACCTTAACCCCATCACTTAAATTATCTTTAGAAATTCCCACGGCTTCTAAAATCCCGTCAACATTTTTAAAATCAAAATTAATTTCTAATTCTCCAATAAAATTCTCATTAAAACCTAAATTAATAAGAAGAGCTTTTGTACTCTCTTCATTTAAAATAACATTTTCAATAGAAACATTATGGGGAATTCCTAATAATTCAAGAGCCCTCTTACCAATCTGAAATCTTTCTTTTTCACTCGGATTATAAGGAAACAGGATTTTTCCATTGTTTATTCTAGAATGTAAAAACCAATCAACAAATCCTAAGAATTGTTTATAATCAATCTGGTTCCAATAAAAAATATAACTTGGATGTAAAGGTATGTTAAATTTTTCAGAAAATTGAATTGCATCTTCTAAACTGACCTTATAACAATTTTTAACTTTACCTCCTGCCTTTTCTAGTTCTAAATTCCACCATTCTTCAACATAACCTGACTTAATTAAAGTAGCATTCCTATTTATTAAATCTCCCAATGGAAATAAAATATCACCAAGATAAATTATTTCTTTTATTTCATTATACAAAAGTTTTGTTTCTTCATAAGTTTCTAATTTTTTAACACTTCCATTTTCAAATTTAACAATAGGTCCATCAATCAAATCACAAGGAGTAACAACACAACCCTTTGTAGGCTTTTCAACTTTTAATTGAGTTCCAGTTGCAATAAAATCATTTGTAACAGCCATTGTAGCGGGATGAATACTTACTGCACTAAAACCAGCAACCCTACTTCTCCCATATCTAAATCTAAATCCTTTTCCAGGATGACCAAAAACAGGTCTTCCTGCAACTAGATCTTTAATATAAGTTGGACTTGCATCTGTTTTTCCAGTATCTCTTTTTTCATGTAATAAAACATACTCATCTAGCCACTCCCAATCCCTAACAATAAAACCATTTTTTTGAATTGCTTTTAATAGCCTCTGTCCTTTTTTCCCTTTTTGAGCTAAACCTTCCCCTATAATTAAACAAAAACCTCCCCTAATGCAATCAGTCTCAATTCTTGGTAAATTTTTAAAATTACTTACTTCTCTTGTTTCAGTAGGGTCTCCACAAACTTGAATAGGAATATTTTTTCCAATAAAATAAGCTTCATCTTCTGTAGGAAGATATTGAAGATTAGTAACCCTCTCATGATAATCATAAAGTTCAGTAACAGTTCTTTTTGCCTCTTGTTCAGTTGGGTCATATCTAGCATAACCAAACACCTGCCTAATATAATCAATTAACATTATAACAACACAACTTGCAGTAGTACCTGCACTTCTAATCGGTCCTGAAAAATAAGCTTTAATATAAGTCTCCCCTGTTTGAGTTTTTCCAGTTTTAATTTCAGTAAACCCTTCTAAAGGAGAGCTAACAACACCAAGAGTAGTATATGCAAATCCAACCCTTATTCCAGCATCCATTGCTTCCAACTGATCTTTAAAAGTACAAAACTTCTGTTTAGCAATTTCCTCTGCGATTTTAAAACTTACACTATTATCCAAAGCACCATATTGTTTTTCTAATTCAATTATTCTATCAATGATCTCATCCTTATCTAACTGGGGATACTTTGTTGCAATTAATCTTACAACTTTAGCAGCCATAGTCATTGCAAGAGGAACTTCAACATCATCTTTAGGATCATATCCCTTTTTCCTTGCTTCCCTTGCAATTACATAATTTTTCTCAATTCCGATTCCAAGATCTTCAAAGTATTTTTCAGTTTCAGGTGTAAATGCCATTTTCACCTCCAAGCAAAAGCATCGCAGCATCATATTTTGGTTTAATTATATGTTTTGCTTCTTTAGATAATTTATTATAAGATCTTATTAACTTATTTTTTACAGAGTTATTTGCTTCAAATTGGTCAAGCCCCTCATAAACAAGTGCAGCTTTTAATGGCCCTACAATATTATCAAAATGAGACATTGAATCAGCATCAGCAAGTATTTGTGCCTCAATAGTTTCGCGAATTATATCTTGACTTCCCCTGTGTGTGAGTATGCAATGTTTAACCTGCTTTATCTTCTCAGCAGGATAATTTAGTTCAGTTAACTTTCTTTCAGCAATTTCAGAGCCAGTTATATGATGGTTTTCCCTACCATTAATAATTGAACCAATATCATGTAACCATGCAGCTATTTCTAAAATTTCCAAGTCTGCATTTAATCTTTCACCTAGAATTTTTGAATATTTAACAACAGGAATAAAATGACCTTCATAAGGTTCATATCCATATTTGCTTGTTGGCTTCTTACATTCTTCTTCTACAAACTCCCTAACTTTTTTAATTATATTTTCTTTTTTAACTTCTCCATCCTTAAAATAATTATCAACCTTTTTAATTTGTTCATAAATATTTTCAATTAAATCATAATTTTTTACTTCTTCTAAATCAACCCAAGCATAATCAACTAGTGCTTCTTTATCTAAAATAACATCCCCACTTTCATGTTCTCCAAATAAACTAATAATTACAGTTGAAAATCCATTAGGCCTAATAAAAGCAAGATTAGATACATAACCAATATTTTTTATTTTGACTTTTGTTTCTTCAAAAATTTCTCTATCTAAAACTTTTTCAAAAACATTTAACCAGTGATCGCTCGTATCTTTGGGATTATTTATAAAATCATTTTTTTCTAATTTTCCCCCAGGAACACACCATTTTCCTGGAAAAGCTTTTTCATTTTCACTTCTTTTACAGATAAGATATTTACCTTCTTTATTTCTTATTATTCCAGTTACAGAAATATAATGTAATTTATTATCATCCATCTTAGTTCTTCACCTCACTACAAACAATTTCTTTTTTATTATCAAAGACTTTCTTATTTTCTTCATTATTTTTATTTCCATTACCAATTTCTTTACATTCTGTTTCTTTAACTCCATCATCTTCACTAACATCTGAAAAATCAAGAATCTTAATTGCAAAGGTTTTTAAATTTAAAACAGGGACCTTGCAAGGATCTGGTTTATTTCCAACTTTTTCTTCAAATGGAGTGATAGACTGCCAACAAGAACAAGCAATTAACAAAATATTATTATATTTATCAACATCAGTTCTATGTAAATCTCCTGTAGCAATTATATCTGGAACTTCTTTAATTAACATAGGATCATTGTCTTTATTAGGAATATAAACCATGGATCCATGGCTTGGAGCAAGATGTCTTCTTAGTAATAAGTGTTTAACAATTTTTGTAGGATTAAAACTCGCTCTTTGTAATCTTAACTCTTCAATTTCATTTTCAACAGGATGCATACTTGCTCCATGATAAATCATAACCCTAATCCCCTGTTTTCCAGAGCTTCCTGCAATTTCAACTAAACTAGGGTTACTAACTAGATATAAATTTTCAATTTTATGTAAAGGTTCTGCAAAATCCTCCCCAATAGGGGGTTGAGGCTCTGCAACCCTCACAGCATCGTGCTGACCTGCACATTGAATAATGCTAATATATTTTGGAATTTTTTTATAATATTCTGCCAATTGAACATATTGTTCTTTAATATCTTTGATCTGCAAATCCTTTTCCTGTCCAGGATAAATACCTACACCATCTATAGTATCTCCAACAACAAAAATATATCTTATTTTTCTTACAAGCTCTTTTTGTAAATTATCACAATCTTCTCCATTTAACCAAGAAATAAACTTTTCAAAATTCTTTTTTAAAAAATTTCCACTGCCAATATGAAGATCTGATATAAAAAGAGCATAAATTTCTTCTTCACTTCTATGTTTTTCTTTCAAAAAAGAATCTGGATAAAAAAGATCATTTACAAATAAAAAATCTTTTGTTCCACTACACTTAAAACCAATAACATCATCTAGCATTATTTCTTTACTTTTTGCATAAACCTCCTCCCTATTTTGATTAATTAACAATTTTGCCCTATCTGTCAAATCTTCCACCTCTAAAAGAATATTTTTATTTTTAGTAACAGATTTACTTGTAACAATCCCTATAATAGAAAAGTTTCTATGGTTACTATTTATCTTATCTATAGAAGTTAGATTCTCAAGTTCGGTTCTTTGTTGCAATATTCCTTTTAAAAAAGTATATCTATTTCTAAAATGTTTAACAAAATCTTTAACCTCTAATTTTTGAGAAGAAAGAACAGGAGAAGAAA
>JAGVIM010000222.1 GCA_020056045.1 Nanobdellota archaeon
AACTGCTAAACTATTGTCAGTTTTACAAACTGTAAAACTGCAAACATCTAATCCTTACGAAGGTATTCTGAATTTACTTCAGAAACCTGAGTAATTACTTTACGTAGTTATCTTTTTAAATGAGTCATATCTACAAATTTAATGATACATTTAAACAAACCTGACAACTTTAGTAGTAAATTTGAAGTAGCAAGCTGTTTTTTAGAGCATAATAGTGATGTTCTTTTTATTTTAAGGCAAGATAAAAAACCCTATGCAGATCATTGGGGAGTTCCAGCAGGAAAATTAGATAACGGGGAAAGTCCTTTAACTGCAATGATAAGGGAAGTTGAAGAAGAAACTGGAATAAGAATTAAAACCAACAGAGCAAGATATTTTGGAAAAGTTTTTGTTTGTTATCCAGAATATGATTTTGTCTATCACATGTTTCAAACAACCCTTAATCAAATAGAGCCTGTTGTATTAAATACTAGGGAACATAAGGGCTCATTATGGCTACCTCCAATTAAGGCACTTTCTTTGCTTCTGATTCCAGATGAAGATGCTTGTATAAAATTAGTATATGAAATTTAAGATTATTTTAAAATTTTTATTCAAATTTTATTTTCCCCTTTCGTCTATAAAATTTATAAAATAAAAACCTTTAAAAACACTGTTTATTTAAAAAAATTATTAACTTATATATTTATAAAAATATAATAAATGATTGAGCGACAATTATTTTTTACTAGAGACGCAGTAGTCCCAAAAGACAAATCAAATTTATCTGAATTAGTTCTAAAGGACATTTTTTATTCTAATTGTAAATTTATTCTTAAAATGAGGTATATGATAGTTTAAAATGAATAAAGAAACTCTTTTAAAATTAGCCAAAGAAAATGATTCACCTATGTTAATAATCGATCATGAACAAATAAGAAAAAATTATCTAAAGTTTAAAGAAAAACTTCCAAGAGTGCAGATTTATTATGCAGTAAAAGCAAATTCAGATTCAGAAATAATAAAAACTTTGTACCAACTAGGATCAAGTTTTGACGTAGCCTCTCTTACTGAATTTAATTTAATATTTAACTTAGTAAAACATCTTCCTCCAAAAGAATTGCAAAGTTTTATCTGGAAAAACATTATTTATGCAAATCCTGTTAAAAAACCAGATTCTCTTCATGTTTTAAATTTGTATAAACCCCTTCTAACCTATGATAGTATAGAAGAAATGAGAAAAGTAAGAGAACACTGCCCAGATGCTGGATTATTATTAAGAATAAAAATTTCAGATGAAGGTTCAGTAGTAAAGTTTTCAAATAAATTTGGTGTTGATCCAGAACTTACTGTAGATTTAATAGAAGAAACAATAAATGCAGGAATATCTGTAGAGGGAATAAGTTTTCATGCAGGAAGTCAGTGTAATAATCCAGAAAATTTTATAAAAGCATTAGAAACTGTTTCAGAAATATTTAAAAAAGTTGAAGAAAGAGGTCATGAAATAGGAGAGTCTATTTCAAGAGGATATCCTGTAAGGATTGTGGATATAGGGGGAGGATTTCCAGTAAAATATAATGGAGATGAACAATCCTTTAATAATCTTGCAAAAACAATTAATAAAGAACTTGACAGATTGTTTCCACCAGAGAAATTTGATATTATCGCAGAACCTGGAAGATTTTTAGTTGCAAATTCTGGAACTGCAATAGCTAGAGTAATACTTGCAAAACATTCTTCAAAAAAAATAGCCTATCACATAGATGATGGAATTTATCATACCTATTCTGCGATTATTTTTGATCATGTCCCAGTAAAATTAAAATCATTTAAAGAAGGAGAGTTAATAGAGTGCTCTGTTTTTGGCCCAACCTGTGATGGGCTAGACACTCTTTCAGAAAATGAATATATCCATAATACCTCTAAGGTTTTTCTTCCGCTTCTGGAAGAAGGAGATTTTATTTATTCAGAAAATCTAGGAGCTTATACTACTGCTTCTTCAACACACTTTAATGGAATGCCTCCTGCAAAAGTTATTCATATTAATAATAAACCTCAAATAATGCCTATTCCTGAGTATTTTTTAAGCCTTAAAATGGGAAGTGTACTATTGCAACAAGATCCACCCATTCCTCATAATACAATTCTTCAACAACAAATGATAAACAAAATGAAAGAAAAAGATATTATTTCTTCTTTGATTTAATTCTATAACTCTTCCAAACAATTGTTAAATCAGTTATTGCAATAAAAATTAGAGTTATTATAACCGGAATTTTATAAGTAAAATTGCTAAAAACAATAATAAGAGCAATTATTAAACAAATTACAGAAATAATAATCATTCTTTTTCTCCAGTTTTTAATTTCATCTTTGCAGAGCTTTGCTAATATTAAACCTACTAGAATTCCAAGTAATAATATTAAAATATAAATCAACTCTTTTATCATGATTTATTTAATAAAAAGAGATATTTAAAGATTAGCACTAACTTATAAGTCATGTGTAAAGTCTAACAGGCATAAGGCAAAATTTATTAAGCTTTATTTATCTTAAATTCTCATGGAAAAAAATATACCAAAATATATATTAGCTGGAAAAATATTTATTTATCCCACAGACACAATTTATGGAATTGGCTGTGATGCAACAAATATAAAGGCAGTAAATAAAATTAAAGAAATAAAACAAAGAGATGCAGGTAAACCTTTATCCATAATTGCCCCATCAATTGAATGGATAAAAGAAAATCTTATTGTTGATTGTGATTTAGAGAAATATCTTCCAGGCCCATATACAATAATATTAAAAAAGAAAAATTCTAAATTTCTCTCTCATGTTTCATCAACAGATTCTTTAGGAGTAAGAATTCCAAATCATGAATTTACAAAAATGATTCAAAAGGCAGGCTTGCCATTTATTACCACTTCAGTAAATCTAAGCGGAGAATCATTTATAACAAAGATTTCAGATATAAGTCCTGAAATTTTAGAAGGTGTTGATCAGGTTATTGATTATGGGGAATTAAATGGCAATCCTTCAACATTAATTATTAATGGAAAAGAAGTTGAAAGATAATTTTTAGATAGCTTTTTAAATAAGCCAAACTATATTATTAATAATGGTAAACTTTGCCGAATTCAAAAAATTTTTTCTTTTTAATTTAATTGGTAGTCTGATAATTTCAGCTATTGTTGCAGTTATAACAGTTCTCATAGGGGAATTTAATGAAATCGCTTGGAGAGTATTATTAACTCTCTTTATGGTAATTCTTCATTCCCTTGTTTGTTTAGGATTTATCTGGGATAATGAAAAGCAAAATACTTTTGAAAGATTAGGTTTTTTTATCAATACCTTATTTGTTTTAATAGTACTAAGTTTTATAACATCTATTTTAGGTGTTTGGAAAATTATTCCTGGAGAATTTGTAGGTCATTTATATTTAACGTATTTTTTAGCTGCATTTGCATCCTTACATGGAGATATTCTTTCAAAAGCACTAAATAAAGAAACTTACATTGATCTAATTATTTATGTAAATTATTTATTTATGGCCATAGTGGTGCTTATGTTACTTCCAGTTATTTATATAGATAATTCTCTTAAAGTTCTAGGGGAGATTTATTTTAGAATTTTAGGTGCAGTGGGAATAATTGATGGAACTTTAAGTATTTTAACAATTATATTTTACAAACTTTATATGCATAAGCATCCAAAAATAGAAAATCCTCTTGAAAACCTAAGACAAGGACAAAAAAATAAAGAACCTGAAAGAAAAGGCGGATTAAGTATTTGGGTTTGGCTTTTAATAATTTATTTACTTATACAAATAGTATTGCCTTTAATTTATTTAGGTGGTATATGGGGATTTGGCGTATTAAGGGGATAATTACAATTATTAATTTAATTAAATAGATAAATTAATAATCTTTCATTTATACTTATTTTCATGCGCTTTGCAATAGCTTACTCAAAATTGAATTCAGCTGGAATAAACATAGTTGAACAATTCAAACAATTAGCCTATGCTCCTCAAATTCCAATAATTGAACTTTCAAAAGATACTATTTTTTCAGAAGATATTTCAGAGAAAAAATATCCAGAACTTAAAAATATTGATTTTCTTGTTTTTGCTTCAACTCACCGTTCTGAAAAAGGCAATCCTTCTCTTTCATTACACGCACCAGGAAATTGGAGAAATGCAGACCTTGGGGGCAAGCCAGGAAAAATATGCAAAACATCTGCTTTTGTTTTAAAATATTTATTTCAGGAATTAGATAAAAATTATAATGAAAATAAAGATAAATTATCTGAAGAATACAGCATTACATTAGAAGTAACTCATCATGGCCCCTTAACAGAAATACCTTGTTGTTTTATTGAACTTGGAAGTTCTGAAAAACAATGGCAAGATAAAGAAGCAGCAAAGATTATTGCAAAAACTATTTTGTCTCTACAAAATTACCCAAACACACATATTGACAACTGGCAGGCTACAATAGGAATAGGAGGACCACACTACTGCAATAACTTTAATAAGATACAATTAAACAGCAATTATGCTCTCTCTCACATAATTCCAGAGTATTCCCTCCCCCTTACCGAGAGCATGTTGTCTCAAGGAGAAGAAAAAACATTAGAGCAGATAAAAGAAGTCCTAATTGACTGGAAAGGTTGTGGAAAATCAGAACAAAGACAAGAAGTTGTTAATATTATTGAAAAATCAGGAATAAAACATAAGAGAACAGATAAAGTTGAGAAATAGTTCTTAAGATTTAGATCCAGAAAATTCTCATTGTAACCCCCTGTTATTTTAATTCAGAGATGGACAATGAGAATTTTCTGTCTGTCAACTTGACTTCGCCAGTTAATCTTTAAGTAAAGAATTCTAATTAAAAAGATTAACTGAAAGGAGGTCTAAAAAT
>JAGVIM010000245.1 GCA_020056045.1 Nanobdellota archaeon
TATGCTTGCAGGAGAATTATTAGAATTAACTGGAAAGGCAAAAAAAGGAAAAGGAATTCAGATGGCTCAACAAATCTTAGATTCTGGAAAAGCATTTGAAAAATTTATTCAAATAATTAAAGCTCAAGAAGGATATTTGGGTGGATTTGAAAAACCAAAGTTTTCCTATGAAATAAAAGCAGAAAAAAAATCAAAAATTAATCATATTGATAATAAATTAATAAATAAGATAGCAAGGTTTGCAGGTTGTCCTGAAGATAAAGCCGCGGGAATTTATCTTTATAAAAAGAAAGGAGATATTATTGAAAAAAATCAAACAATATTTACTATTTATGCTGTCTCTGAAGAAAAATTAAGACAAGCTAAAAATCTTTATAATAAGACAAAGAAAAAAGTTATTGAATTTTCTAGGGCTTAATATAATATCTTTTCTGATATGGAAATTGATTTAAAGTGATAGATAGAATAAAACTTATGAATGAGCAATTAATAAGACAAGAGTTACCAATACAGTCTGTAAAAGAAAGGGGAGATAGTTGCACAGCAACTGTCCCGGTTCATTTGGATATTTTGAATTTACCATTAGAGATTAGAACTAATACTTCAGTAATTTCTGGTGCAAGAGAAATTGTAGGAGAATGGTATAACAAAGATATGGAATATTATTTAAAAGTTTTAAAAAAGGATCGTACAGAATTTGAGTGGTTAAGGGGTTATAATTTTTTTTCGGATAGCTGGAATCTAAGAGGAGAACCTGATGAAAATGGATTTTTAAAATTAATATGGACAGAAAATGGAGATTCTCATGCTATTCAGTTTATAAAAGTTCCAGTAATATTATATAATCAACATACAGAGTCAGGAGAATTCTGCACTCCTGAATATTGCAAATCAAAGGGATGGATAGAAATAATTTATAGGAGTATTAGGGATCCTGAAGCAGTTAATATGCCTCCAGAAAAAATGTTAAAATATGGGAGACATACAACAAAATTTCAACCAGAAAAAGGAATAGCTGAAGTTGTAGCAAATGCTTTTTGTTCAGATTATCATGATAATATGGCAAAGACTCTTTTATTAAGAGATTTTGCAGTTTTTTACCTTAATCAATTATTATCTGTTACAAAAAATGTACAACAAAACTAAATTTTAATATAAAATGTTATGTATAGAATTAAGGTATTTTATA
The DNA here is from genome assembly GCA_020056045.1 of Nanobdellota archaeon. GTDB lineage: Archaea > Nanobdellota > Nanobdellia > Pacearchaeales > GW2011-AR1 > ARS1285. The sequence goes on from JAGVIM010000245.1 coordinate 1,190, forward strand.
TGATCTTTTTTTAATCTCTGAACTTCATATTTATCCCCCCTAACTTTTTTTATTAATTCAAACATCTTCTGTCCACCAATTATTTGGGGAAGAATTACATAATCTGCTCCTGCTTTATATAAACTTAAAGCCTCGCTTATTCTATTGGCTACAATAAATATCAAAACATTTTTATTTAATTTTCTTGTTTTTCTTATTAGTATTAGGTTATCTTCAACATCCGGAATAGTGCTGATTATTACTTCTGCTTTTTTAATATCTGCTTTTGCAAAAATTTCTTCGTTTGCAAAATCTCCATAAATACAAGGAATTCTTTTATCCATTAAAGATCTTATTATTTCTGGATTATAGTCTACAACAAATATATCTTTTTTATTATCCTCAAATTCTTTGACAAATAAACTTCCCATCCTATGGCATCCAAAAATTATAACTTTTTTACCATCTACTTCATGATATTCTAAATTTTCTTTCCTTGAACTAAGTTTATTTAAAAAATTTAAAGGCCATCCAAATAACCTAAATAATCTTTTTTCATAATTTATTGTATAGGTTGTAAGAGCCATTGTTAAAACAGTAAGTAAAACCAATGTACTAAATAATCCCCTATTAATCTGCCCCAAACTAGCCCCCAATGTAACAAGTATTAATGAAAACTCACTTGTCTGAGCAAGGGCATTTCCAGTTAAAAATGAGGTTATTTTTTTGTAACCAAAAAATCTAACTAAAAACATAACAACTAGTGGTTTTACAAAAAGAACTAAACCCAACAAAACTAATAATAAATAAATAAATTCACTGCCAATTACATTTAACTGTATACCTAATGTTACAAAAAATATTACTGCAAAAAATTCCCTTAATGGAGTTATTTTTCCTTCAATTTCAGTTTTATAATCTGAGTTTGCAAGTGAAACTCCTGCAAAAAAAGCACCTATAACTAAAGATAAACCTCCAAAATAAGATCCAAGAACAAATAAAAATAAAAATGAAATAGAAACCAGTAACAATAATTCATGAGTTTTTGCAGATATCCTCATAATAGGATTTATTGCCTTAGAAAGTATAAATGCAATAATTGCAAATAATAAACCTTTTCCAAGAACCGCTAATATGCTTACTATTGAAAGGTCACTAGATAAAAGCATTAGTGCAATTATTGCAACAATATCCTGTATCAATAAAATACCTATTATCATCCTTCCATGTAAACTATTTATCTCTCTTCTATCTCCCAATACCTTAACAACAATCATAGTGCTGCTAAATGCAACAACAAGTCCAACATAAATACTTGTCTGATTTTCAAAACCAAATAATATAGAAACTAAAAATGCAATAATAAACGTTATTAAGACCTGCAATATTCCAACAATAAAAACTGTTCCCCCAACTTCCTTTAGTTTTTTGAATTTTATTTCAAGACCTGCACTAAATATAAGAAAAGCAATACCAATTTCAGATAATGAATTAATAAGACTCTGATTTCTTATGAGTCCTAAAACCAAAGGGCCTATTATAATTCCAGCTATAACATAA
>JAGVIM010000199.1 GCA_020056045.1 Nanobdellota archaeon
TTATCTAAAGAATTAGAGAAATTTCTTTGAACAATGGACAAGAAATTTTTCAAGATTATGAGGCTCCAAGCCCCCTATTTTTTAATTGAGATGTAGCCAGGTAAATACAAACATTTTTAAATAATAAACTGATAAAAAGGAAATGGAATTTTGTCCAAAATGTGGGTGCGTTTTAGTTGAAAAAAATAAAGAATTCAGATGTCAGAGATGTAACTATAAATCAAAATCAAAAGTAAAAATAGAATCAACTGAAAAAATAGAGCTTAAACCGCAAATTGGTATTATAACAAATAAAGATACAGATGTCTTTCCAGTAATAAATGCTACTTGTACTAAATGCAATCATAAAGAAGCATATTTCTGGACATCTCAAACAAGATCAGGTGATGAGGCTGAGACTAGATTCTTCAGATGCACCAAATGTAAACATACTTGGCGAGAGTATCATTAAAAGTATCTAAAAGTCTATTCTAATATTAGAAGTATTCAAGTAGGGAATACCATTGATTATGATAACTTCTCAAATTCTTCTCTTGAAATCTGCAAATCATGTTTGATTATTTTATTCAATAATCCTCTGCCGATATCTTGTCCAGGATGATTAGGAATTACTGTCGTTCTTCCATCAGCATGCTCAAAAAACATATGGCTTCCTTCTTGCCTAATAAACTTAAATCCTAGCTTATTGAGAATTCTAATAACTTCTTTTGCACTTAGCATAGGCAATTTTGACATGTTAAAAATTTTCTTTATTTATATTTAATCTTTAATCAGGCAGAAAATTAAGAATTTTCCGCATATTAAATTAAACTTCTATTTGCTGAAAAGCAAAGAATTTATTATCACTTAAATCAACTTTCTTACATTTTAAATACAAAGAAATAGCTTCTTTGGTTCTTTCCATTAACTCATCAAGAGTTTTGCCTTGAGTATGGCATCCAGAAAGCCCATAAACTTCTGAAACAAACATACCATCTTCATCTTGCTCAACAATAACATTAAAAATTACCATATTAATTATAAAAAATAAAGATATATAAGTCTTTAGGTAATAAAAATATGTTGAATTAAATCAATCTAATATTACTCAAAAATTGTAGACATATTTAAGTTCTTGAAGAAACACTTGGCGAGAGTATCACTAATTTTACATTCTTTAAATTGTATCAAAAAATTATAGGTATTCGAGTAGAGAATACCACTAATATTGTAATACAGTATCATTGATAATTATTTGTGTCTACTCTACTTTGGGACTAAAAAGTTTTCCAGTTTTTTTACTAATTTTATCTATTAATGTTCTTTCTAATGCCTTTTGTCTAGCGTCAGTTTTTTTTCGATTTGGAGATCTTATGAATATCATGGGAACATTATGTTCAGAATAAAGTTGAATTTTTTTCATTGTAGTTATTCTATATCCTTTATCAAAATTTAATAATCCAAGAAACTCTATATAAACATTATAAGTAGGTAAATAAAAATCCGGATGAGTTGTTATTTCATCCAATTTAAGTTCATGCTCATATTCATATTCTATTCCATATTTAGTAAGAATATCTGCCACCCATTTTTCATATCTATTCCTTACCCTAATACCTGTTGCAGTTTTAAAATAGCATCTATTATGAATTAAGTCTCCAGTTGCCCCATAAACTCTTTCACGAATTCCATGAATCCCTTTAAAAATTGGAGGATAATCTTGCCTTAAAAAAGAAAAAACCTCACAGATAGATTCCCCTAATTGTATTATATTCTCTTTAGGAGTTTTATTACAATCTATTTTTTGTTCTGTAGAAAGTTGCACATCCAACGTTTGATAATCCGAATAAAGCATTTGAACTTTTTCCTGAACTCTTTTGTAATCTAATTCCGACATATCTAGCACAGGGTTAAAAAATGTATCAATGATTCCTTCTAGCCTATCTGAAAAGCTATGCAAGATGTTATCTAAATTTTCTATGGACATTTCAATATTATCGAGAACTCTTTCCCTTTAAGGCAATTATAATTGTAATTAATCATTTAAAAATCTTTCTTCAATGTAAAACTTACACATACCCCCTTTAAAATGTCCTACACCTATTATAAATACTATTTTGACAAGAGTATCATTAACCGTATCTAAATCATCAAATTTTCAGTGTTACTTTTTAAATAGCACATTACTACTCATTAAATTAAACAAATGTTTAAAAGTAACCCCTAAACAATATTATATAATGATGGACCCAAAAAGACAGGAAGAGGAAAGGAAAAAAATAATGCAAAAATATGGTATTTCTCCAAAAAAACCAGATGAACAAAGAACCTCTAAATATATGGAATATAGAATGCAGGAAAAATTAAGAGAAGAAAAAATAAAAAATCCTGAAAAATTTGAGTCAAAATCCGAAGAAAAAATTGAAGTTACTCAAGAACCTACAATCAAACTAACAGAAGAA
>JAGVIM010000069.1 GCA_020056045.1 Nanobdellota archaeon
ACAATGATTATTGCAAACCAACAGGCAAAATATTGTCATTTTGATTTAATGGGTTTTATGATACTTTATCCTAGCTTTGATGTAAACGAGACAGTAACAGGAGATTCAGATAGAATTTATACTTTAACTGAAAGATCAACAGATCAAAAATTTAATTTTGCAATAAGGAGTTGCCCGCTTCCAGCAGGATATTAATATGAAAAAAATAATCTATATTTTTAGCCTTTTAAAATTTCAAAAAAAGGAGAAATTATTAAATTGAAAAAAATAAATTTTTTTCAATTACTCGCCTTAAGAGGTAAGGCTTCGTAAAATGATAAAAACTAACCTATTAAGCAACAAAGCAGGAATGAGTTATTTTGAAATAGCAATAATAATTATTTCTGTTTTTGCATTTTCATATATTATCTATTCTTTAAGTGAAGAAAAAGAAACTCCTGTAACAGAGACAATTCCTGTTTCTTCTAAATCAACAACTTTTGCTCATAATCTCGCAAACTTTATTTTTTCAACGGGAATAGGCAGTGTTTCTGCTCTTGAAGTAACAGGAGATAGTGTTTGCTGTGAAAAAAAATTAAATGGTGAATTTTGCGAAAATAGTACAAAAGAAAATTGTGATCCTAAATTCCAAATATATCCTAAAGCTAGTTGCGATCAGGTAACTATTGGCAATTGTCAACTTGGTTGCTGTCAAAGTAGTGATGTTGGAACTTGTAATCCAAGAACTCCTAAAGCAAAGTGTACTGCTTTAAATGGAACATTTAAACCTGAGATTTTATGTTCAATTCCTGAATGTAGGGAGGGTTGTTGTTATTTTGGAAATAATGTGAAATGGGTTACAGAAAAAAATTGTAAATTCTTAGGAAACTCTCAAAATCCAACATTAAAAACTAACTGGGTTAGAGATGAAAAAATGAATAGTGAAATAAAATGTCAATATTCTTTAGAAAAAGATAAAGAAGGTGCTTGTGTTTATCTTTCTGAAAAGGAAAGAAAATGCATATACACTACTTTTGATGATTGTATTTCAAGAACTAAAAATGAAAGTTCATTTGATCAAAAACAAAGATTTTGTTCTGCTCCTGAATTAAATACAACCTGTAAAGCTCATGATCATAAGAGTTGTATTGAAGGAAAAGAAGATGTTTTCTGGTTTGATTCTTGTGGTAATCATGAAGAAATTGCAAAAGATTGTAATTTATTTCAAGGAAATTATTGTGGTAAAAAAGGAAATGATTATATTTGTAAAGACATAAATTGTGTTGTTGATGGGCAACAGAGAAAAAATGGAGAATCTTGGTGTGAATATGATAATGTTATTGGAAACGGCAAAGATCCTGCTGGAAGCAGGCATGTAAGACATCTCTGTTATATGGGAACAGAAAGAATAGAACCTTGTGAAGATTATAGAAATCAAATATGTGTAGAAACTACTTCACAAACAAAAGAAGGAGGGTTTGCGCAGGCTGCTTGCAGAGTAAATAATTGGAGGAGATGTTTAGAACTTAATTCAAAAAAGAATGTTGATGAAATGAAAAATAAATGTCAACAAAATCCAGATTGTGTTTTAAAACATATTGATATGGGTGGAAGTTTTAACTTTTGGGTTTGTAGTAATGCTTATCCTCCTGGATTTACTTTTGATGATTTTACAGATACTTCTAAGAGTGAATCAACATATAGTTCAGGGGATTCTATTTGTAGTATTGCAACTCAAAGATGTACTGAAACTTGGATATGTGGAATTTTTGGGTGTATATGTGTTGATAATTGTAAATGTCATACTGCTGCTTTTACAAAAGATATGAATGATTTATGTATAAGTTTAGGAGATTGTGGAGCATATATTAATTATGTTGGAACCTATACAGATGGTGGATATAGTGTGAAAGGTGCGCCTAGAGTTGATATGAAATTTTTGGCTAGTCAAGGTGGTGAAAAACCTGCAAAACCTGGAAACTTTGAATTTTTTGAAACATTAAATCCTGAAAATTTAAAAGATTTATCAACCTATGAAGATTTCCTTAATTCTTCTAATGAAAATAAAAGTTCATTTCAAAAAGAAATTGATACTGTTACTGGTGCAATGGGATCTCCGCTTCTTTTATATATTTTATCAAAAGATAATGCAAATAATAGTTTAGAAGAAGATGAAGCTAACAATCTTGCTTCAAGTCCTGTAAATATGGTTGGATATTTTAATGGATATTCTAGTGTAAGATCTTCCATAAGTGCTCAAATAGTTCAAAAAGATAGAAAAGCAGGAGGATTTGAAATGATAGCTGCAATGATTGCCGGACTTATTGCTTATATAATATTCCAGAGTATATTAATTGCATTCTTAGCTGCAATGCTTGCATTTTTATTTGCAATGGCATGGATTATGTATGTATATATTGATTTTACCTGTGGGATGTGGGAAAGACCTTCTGGAGGAGATGAATGTAATAAATGTAATACAGGAGATACTCCTTGCTCTGAATATAGATGTCAAAGTCTAGGAGAATTATGTAGATTTGAAAATAAGGGAACTCCAAATGAATTGTGTCTTAGTAGACCTGCAAATACAACACTTCCAACAATTCAACCATTCTATGATGTTATAACTAAAGGTTATAAATATGATAATGTCCAGGATAATGGATTTGAAATAAGAAAAGAAGATGGAAGTTGTATTGATGCATTTACTTCTGTAAATATGGGTATAAAAGTAAGTCCTTTTGCAAAATGTAGACTTAGTACTGATCCTAAACAAAAATGGGAAGAAATGACTGTGAAGTTTGGATTAAAAGGAGAGAGTATTTTACCTGCTCATCAGATGGGTGTATTTTTACCAAGCCCTGAAGCTGTTAAAAATAGTTTTGCAGGAAGAATGGTTTGCAATAAAACTGGAAAACTTCTTCCTTGTAATTTAACAGATGAACAAATACAAGAATTAACAAAAGTGGAAATGTTTATTAAATGTAAAACAGCAGATGGAAAAGTTAATCCAGAACCCTATAGTCTAAAAACTTGTGTTTATCCTGGACCTGATTTAACTGCTCCAAAAATAGCATTTATTACTCCAGGTATGGGTTCATATGTTCAATATGGAAAAGAAAGTCAAGATGTTCTTCTTTTTATTAATGAACCTTCTGAATGTAGATGGTCTCATGAAGATTCTAGTTTTGATTTAATGAAAAATAAATTTGATTGTAAAACAAATATTGAAATAGATTATCAATCAGATGGTTTACCTTGTAATGCAACATTAACCTTTGAAAATAATAATACTAAATTTTATGTTAAATGTCAAGATCTTTCTGAAAATAAAAATACAATGACAAAAAGTTTTGAATATGAATTAGAACCTAGTGAAAGCGCATTATCTATAATAGATATGATTCCCACCTATGGAGAAACTAGAATATTTGGTGGACAACCTGCCACAATTACATTAAGACTTGAAACAGCAGGAGGTGCTGAAAACGGAGTATCAAAATGTGAATGGAGTGAACCAAAAAGAACAGGTTATCTAGATTATTTTACTGAAACTGATTCAACAAAACATTCCTATGAATGGAATTTTGCAAGAAATGGTGAATGGAATCTAAGTTTTAAATGTGAAGATGCTGGAGGAAATATTGCTGAAAATTCAACTTTCTTTAAAGTAATAATTGATACTAGTGGACCAAAAATAGTAAGAGTATTTAATGAAGGCGGATTAAGAATTACAACTGATGAAAAAGCACAGTGCAGATATAGTTCTAAAAGAAATTTCAATTTTGAAAATGCTACTGAAATGGATAGAGATTATACTTTAGAACATTTTGGAATTTGGGGTGGATATGGAATTTATTATGTTCAATGTAAAGATGAATATGGAAATCCAGGACCAAAACTAATGGCTAGCCCCTATGAGGCATTTTCCAAATAAATTTATAAATGAACTTATCTTTGTAAAACATAATGATAAAAAATAAAAAAGAGATGATGAAAATTAGAACAATTTCTAAAAGAAATAGAATGCTAAATAAAAAATCGCAGGTCACTATATTTATTATTTTGGCAATATGCATATTTATTGTTTTAATGCTTTTATTTACAAAAAAATCAGATATAACTGCAATATTTTCAAAAGAATCTCCTGTTAATGAAATTCAAAAATGCATTCAGGATAGTGCAACTCAGGCAAAGGAAATTATAAGTCTGCAGGGTGGAAGCATTGATCCAAAAAATTATTATTTATATGAGGGAAATAAGGTAGATTATGTTTGTTACACAAGTGATTATTATAAAAATTGTGTTATGCAAAAACCCCTCCTTAAGAACAGTATTGAAAAAGAAATTAAAGATTATATTGAAAAAAATGTTGGAGATTGTACAGAGGCAATAAGATCTTCTCTTGAAAAAAAAGGTTATACTGTTTATATGAAAAAACCTGTTACTAAGGTTGAACTTGTTCCTGGAAATATTGTAGTTGATACTGAATTAGATTTAGAAATAACAAAGAGCCAAACTGAAGTATATAAAAATATAAAAACAGAAGTTAGTTCAAATCTTTATCAGTTTGTTATGGTTGCAAGCTCTATTCAAAATTGGGAAACTAGATATGGAGACAGTGAAACACTAAATTATATGTTTTATTATCCTGAATTAAAAGTTGAGAAAAAAGCAAGAAGTGATGGAACAAGAATATACATACTCA
>JAGVIM010000237.1 GCA_020056045.1 Nanobdellota archaeon
AGAAAAACTAACATTTTCCCTCATATTTTTAGACCTCCTTTCAGTTAATCTTTTTAATTAGAATTCTTTACTTAAAGATTAACTGGCGAAGTCAAGTTATAAACTTTCTTAGTAAATTTATTTTTCATAAAAATACCATAATAATCCTCTTTTTAAATGATTTCAAGACTTCAATAATATTTGAAGTTATCAAAAAATTATCAATAATCATTTAAATATATCTGAGCCTGTTCTTTTAAAATATCAGCCTTATCTGTTTTTTCCCAAGTAAAATCTTCATCATTTCTTCCAAAATGCCCATAACTTGCAGTTTTTCTATAAATAGGTCTTCGAAGATCTAATTGAGAAATAATTGCCTTAGGCCTCATATCAAAATTTTCAACAACTAATTGCATAACTTTTTCTTCTGGAATTTTATTAGTAGAAAAACAATCAACAAAAACAGAAGTTGGATTTGCAACACCAATTGCATAACTTAACTGAACTTCACATTTATCAGCAAGACCTGCTGCAACAATATTTTTAGCAATATATCTTGCCATATATGCTCCGCTTCTATCAACTTTACTCGGATCTTTTCCAGAAAATGCGCCCCCACCATGTCTTCCAACACCACCATAAGTATCAACAATTATTTTTCTTCCAGTCACTCCAGTATCACCTTCAGGACCCCCAATAACAAATCTTCCAGTAGAATTAATATGAATCTTAGTTCGATCATCCATCATCTTTCCACAAACCGGTTTTATAACTTTTTCGAAAATTTCTTTTCTTAATTGTTCTTCTGAAATTTCTTCCCTATGTTGTTGAGCAACAACAATAGCTTCTATTCTAAAAGGTTTATCATCCCTATATTCAATTGTTACTTGTGATTTTCCATCAGGCCCTAAATCTTTTATCATTCCATTTTTTCTTACTTCAGCAAGTTTTCTTACAAGTTTATGAGCAAAAATAATTGGCATTGGCATTAGTTCAGGAGTTTCATTACAAGCATAACCATACATCATTCCCTGATCACCTGCTCCCTGATCTTTATTTTCACTATCATTAACTCCCTGAGCAATATCAGGACTTTGTCCATGAATACTAACCCAAACACCTGCATCTTCAGCATCAATTCCAAATCTAGGATCAGTATAACCTATTTCTTTTAAAACTCTTCTCGCAATTGTTTGAACATCTACAAATCCTCTTGTCGTAACCTCTCCTGCAACATGAACACTTCCTGTTGTTACCATTGTTTCAACAGCAACCCTTGAATAAGGATCTTGTACAATTAAGTTATCAAGAATAGCATCAGAAATATTATCACAAATTTTATCAGGATGTCCCTCAGTTACACTTTCAGATGTAATAAAATAGTTTTTCATAGTGTGAAGATTTACCTCTTAAATCGAACATCCTGAGAATTGCAAAGCAATTGTCAGTATCCGAAGCTTCGTAAGAAGCGAGGAGACTATCTCTTTTATAATAGTAATCTTCAACAATTTAGGTTTAAAAGCATTTATACAATTTATTAATATTGTTAGAAAATCCAATTAACTTTTTCTATTTTGATATTCTCTATAAAAATTTTCAAAGGGAACAATTCCTTCAGGATCTTTTGTTAATATAGATAACCAAAGAAATTTAGTAAAAACTTTTTTCTCAGTTTCATTAGTAATTCTGCTAACATCTAATCTTTCATAACTAGGATCTTCACCAGTATTCTCATTAGTATTTGTTAACATTTCAAAACAAGGATTTCCTTTTCTATCAGTTCTAAGTAATATCTGACTTTTAGGAGGATAAACATAAACTTCTTTTGCTGATGCAAAAGGATTCCAGGATTTTATTGTTTCAGTTAAAGAACTTTTTAATTCTCTTTCTAACATTTTTTCAAGAATTGCCTTATCTTCTTTTGAAAAAGTTAAATCAAAATCATATTGAGGGGGTTTATTTTTAACAAATCTATCAGCAGCATTAATAAATTCTCCCCTAATATCTTCACTATTAATATATCCCCTAATTCCACTAACTCCTCCAAAAATAGTTTCTGTCTTAAGTTCAATAGGAGCTTGTTTTATTGAATCATAAAATTCCTGCTTAGTCATTCCTTTTCTAAGCTCTTGCCATAATTTTGATTCAAGTCCTAATTCAACTTTAACAGTTTCATTTCCTAATTTTTTTGCAACTCGCTCTCTTATTTTTGTATAATCAATACCATTTGAGGTTTGATAACTTGCAGATTGTACCTGTTGATTATTATTTTCAGCACAATATCCCTTACTAATATAAGATGCTAAAGGTAGTAAAGCTGTTGCTAAAGCAGCAAGTCCAAGTGTTCTTATTGATTGTTTTGACTTCATTTTTGCCTCCAATATGGCTAATTATATCTAAGCATAAGAACTATTTAAACCTTATGTATTTAGTAACTATTAAGTAGTAAAATAAAATTAATAAAAATCAAAACTCATAATATAGATTTATAATATCTTTTTTATCTATATAAATATGAAATCTTCTATTTTCCAAATAACTCATAAAGACAAAAAAACAAACGCTAGAATTGGTATTTTAAACACAAAAAAAGGAAATGTTGAAACTCCTTTTTTTATGCCTGTTTCAACAAAAGGAGCTGCAAAATTTATTAATTCAAAAAAAATAGAAGAAATGAAAGCAGTTGCAACAATTTCAAACGGATTTATTTTATCATTAAGACCTGGAACAAAAATAATAAAAAAACTAGGAGGTTTAGGGAAATTTATGAATTTCTCCGGAGCAAATTTTACAGATTCAGGAGGATTTCAAATGTACTCTAAATCAATTTATTTATCTTCTGATGAAAAAGGAGTTTTATTTAAAAATCCAATATCAGGAGAAAAAATATTCATGACTCCTGAAAAAGATATGGAAATTCAACTAGATATTGGAAGTGATGTTGCCATGTGCTTAGATAGAATGCCCTTATATGAAGATTCAAAAAAAGAAATAGAAAACTCAGTAAACTTAACAACAATGTGGGCAAAAAGATGCAAACAACATCACGATAAACTTCAAAAAAAATTACCAATTTCAAAAAGACAGCTCCTTTTCGGAATAACTCAGGGAGGAATTTATCCTGATTTAAGAAAAAAATCAACAGAAGAACTTCTAAAATTAAACTTTGATGGTTATTCGATAGGAGGATTTGGTATGGGAGAAACTTTTAATGAAGAAATGAAAATAGTAAAACAACAAAAATCAATATTTCCAGAAAACAAACCAATCTATTTAATGGGAATAGGTTCTCCTGTTGAGATTCTAGAGGGAATTTCCTATGGTGTAGATATTTTTGATTCAAGAATGCCAACTCAAAATGCAAGAAGAGGAAGTCTTTTCACAAGCAAAGGAAAACTAAAAATACTAAATAAAAAATATCAAAC
>JAGVIM010000233.1 GCA_020056045.1 Nanobdellota archaeon
AAGTTTTTAATAGTTTTATCTACATGCTCTCTAAAAATCTTGTTATCATTTCCAGGTTTTGTCTCCACATTAAGAGCAGTTACAACATTGCTCTTAACTCCTGTTGTAATATGAATTGTTAAATGATCTCTTCTCTTGATTTCTTTCTGACATCTAATACTGTACCAACTTGAAAATAGATTTGTTCTTATTCCTGTAGCATCAGTTGCAAAATCTCTTTCTATTTCTGCTAAAGGTTTGGAACTTTCTTCTATTAATTCATCTAGAATTAATAATAAAGAATTATCTTCTCTATAATTTGAGAGAGTCTTAAAAGAAGGTATCTTTGCGTTAATTATTTTATATTTCTTCAATAAGAGCAAGAATCCTTTTGCTCTTCGAACGGACAAATTAGGAAATTTATGCCATATCAATAAGCAAGTAATTACACTCTTCATCTTCTTATTTTTACACACTTTATTTGTAAGGAATCTTACAAATTCAAAGAAATTCAAGAACTCACTCTCTTGAACTTCATTATACAAAGCTTCATCTCTTAACCACCTCTTTCTTTTTTTCATATTAATTAATGATATAAGTAGAGTATAACTCTACTTCTGTTTTTCTATACTAATTTATATATAATATACTATAGAAAAGCTTAAATAATGTAGCGTATAACTATTTATATGTATTTAAGATCATTCAAAAAAGGCAAGAAAAAGTATTATTATATAGCTCAGGCAGTTAGAAAAGGCAAGAGGGTTATTCAAAAATCAATTCTTTATCTGGGTAACGCAGATAATATTTATAAAAAATTACACACTAAATGAACTATGTTTTACACATAGCTTTCAATTTCAATACTTTTTTAAATGAATCATCTTTCTATAAATTAAAGGATGCGTAGCTCAGCTTGGTAGAGCACGTGACTCTTAATACTACAGTTTCTTTTTAGAAAAAAGAAACTCTAGGAAGGTAGAAAAACTACATTTGAGAAAAATGGAACTTTTTCCTTCAGAAGGGAAATCACGGTGTCGGGGGTTCAAATCCCCTCGCGTCCATTTTATAATATCTCGAAGAGATATTATTGTATTTGAGGGGATTTTTCAAATGCTTCAAAAACTTTTATGGTTTTTGAATGCCACCAAAATTTAGGAAAAATTTTTAGTGCCCCTTGTGTCCACTTCTGTATTATTTAAGAATTTAAAGCCCTTTTATAAGAAAAAAAGATATTTAAACTTAAACTATATAAATAATTTATGAAAAAGAGTGTAATCATTTTTATTAGTCTAACAATTATTATGACAATTACATTATTTATTGTGATTAATCTTTTTCTATTTAGTGATTATATATTAGAAAAAGCTATTGATGAGAATAACCCTTCTTTATGTAAATGGGTATTTACTAAACTAGGAGGTTCTTTGCAACCTCATGCATGTTATAAAATTATTGCAGAGAATACCTTAGATTATTCTATTTGTAAAACCTATATGAAGGAGCCATTTAATCTTGTTATGTGTTATAGTATTCTAGCATCATTGAAAAATGATACTACGGGTTGTTATGAATTTCAAAAATTAGTCCCTAAATATTATGTAAATAATACATATTACATAACAGGTAGTTGTATTTCAACAGTAGCTTCAAGAACAAATAATCTTTCTCTATGCGATTCTATCCCTTTATATGTTCCTATAAATACTCCGGAAGCTTGTTATAGTAACTTTGCACAGAATTCTAAAAATATTTCTGTTTGTTATGAAATAAAAAATCAAAGCATTAAAGAACTTTGTATAGATAAAGTTACTCTTATATTTCATCCAAATCCTTAATAGGAAAGATAATCTTTTCCATTTTTGCACCCAAAAGTAGCGAAGGTCCTAGCGTCCATTCTTTTCTCTCTTTTCTCTAAAACCTTAAAAACCCAGAAAATTTAAAGAAAACTATGGGAAATTACAATAATTATAATAACAAAAATACAAAAAACATTCCCATAATAATGTCAATTCTTGAAAAACATTTTAATTATACTGAAAGAACAACTTTAAACAGAATGAGAGAAAAACCAAACGCTTACAAAATTTTAATTTCCTGTCTGCTGTCTTTGAGAGCGCGAGATGAAAGCACTGAAAAAGTTTCTGCAAAATT
>JAGVIM010000005.1 GCA_020056045.1 Nanobdellota archaeon
ATAAAAAGAGATTTTTATATACTTTTTATGTAAAATAAGGAGATATTTAAAATGTTTGAAGAAAGATGTGCTAGGTGTCGAGTAAGAGGAGATAGTGTAAGATTATTTGACTCTATATATGAGGGAAGAGTTTGTTTATTGTGTGAAAGATGTGCTATAATTGAAAATATTTTTATAATTAAAAAACCAGAACAGTCTCAATTAAAAGAATCTGAAAAAGGTATAACTGTTTATGATAGGATGAAAAGGATGGCTGGTATTTCTGATCAAAGAAAAGAAGGTGTTTTTTTAAGGGATGAGAGATTAAAAGAGCTTGAAAGAAATCCTAATTTAATAATGCCTGTTAAGGAAAAACCAGAGATGAGGGAATATTTTCATTGGGAGCTTATGAGGGTTAGGAGAAGAAGAGGATTTTCTCAAAAACATCTCGCAGAAGTAGTGGGTGTTCCTGAAATTGAAATTGAAATGCTTGAGAAAGCAAAAATTCCAGATAATATTGAAACAATTAAAAAACTTGAAAATTTTTTAAATATAAGGCTTAGAAAACAAAGTCCTTTCAGGGAAGTTGAGGAGAAAAAACCTGTTCTTTTAGATGAGTTTGGGGAGGAATTAGAATTAATACCTGAACCAGAAGTTGAGATTGAAGGAAAATTTGAAGGAGAAGATAAAGAAATGTCTGAAGAAAATTCTGAATCTTATAAAAGTGTAAAGGATTTTGAAATGAGAAGAGCTGATTTAACAAATGTGACTATTGGCAAATTAAAAGAATTACATAAGAAAAAAATTGAGGTTACAAAACAGGAAAAAAAGGAAGAACAGATAAGAATAGAAGAAAGAGAAAAAGTAATAGAGGCAAGAAAAGAAGAATTAAGGTCTCAAAAAGAAAAAGAATCTAGAGAATTAGACAATTTATTAGGTGGAAGTGAATTACTTAGATCTGAAAAAAAGGAAGCTAATTTTCAAGAGGATTTTTTTGATGAAGAAGCTGATGAAGAAGTTGATGAGGAAAAGAAAGAATGATTTGGTCGTTGAACCTTTATTTATTTTTTAAAATAATTTGTCCATTGTTCAAAATTATTTTCTAATTGTTATTGTTAGTGTTGTATAAATTAAAGATACGAAAAGTAAGAAAGAGTTAAAAATGGTAAAAAAGATTATAAATCCCCTGGATTTTTATGTTTATAAGGAAAAACTTATCTACTGATTGTTCAAAACCTTTAAAAACCTACTTTTTCTATGAGTTTTATATTTACTATGGAAATAAAAATTTTAAAGGATGAGAAAAACGAATTGGAAGTTCAAATGGATAATCAAACTGTTGCAGAAGTAGTTAGAGTTTATTTGAATGAAGATGATAGTGTCAAACTTGGTGTTTGGAAAAGAGAACACTATAGCAGACCTGTTGTTTTAAGAATTGTTACAGAAGGAAAGACTGCAAAAAAAGCATTGCAAGATGCTGTTGCAAAACTTCAAAAAGATCTTGGAAAATATGGTGATGAGTTGAAGAAGGCAGTTAAGTAATGTTTCTAAATATATATTTATAAATCTAAGATATTTAATATTAATATGAAAAAAGAATGGTGGATAATTGGGGTATTAATTTTAGTTATTATAATCTTAGTTCTTATTATTGTTGTTCCTAAAGGTTTGATTAATATTAATTTAATTAGTCCAAATTCAAACAGTTTAAATAATAATTCTGTTGATGTTAATAATTCAAATTATAGTTGTTTAAAAGAAGGTGAAACAGGTGTTTATAGAAAAGATAAATGCTGTTTTGGATTTAGAGAAGAGAAAATTCAAGTAGGTAGTGTTGGTTTAGTTCTTAGAATTGTATGTACAAATCAAGTAACTAATCAAAATAATTGTGAATCATTATCTAATCAGATTATTGCAGAATTAGGCAATGCTCAAAAATGTTCTGTTGATTCTGATTGTACAATTTCCTCAGGAAGTCTTGGCACTTCATGTTATTCTTGTGGTATAGGTACGGCTTATAATAAAAATTATAATCTGACAGAATTAAAATTATTATCAAAAAATTATATTGATAATAATTGCCAGCAAAAATGTCCTGATACGGATAATACGTGTCCACCTTCAAATACAATAGTTGTAAGATGTTTTAAAGGAAGATGTATAATTTAATATTCTAATGTTCCTACAAAGAATTCACTATAGATTTATAAATTCTTGATATATAACTTAATCATGAAAAAAGAATGGTGGATAATTAGTGTATTAATAGTTTTGATTATTGTCTTATTGCTAGTTATAATTTCAAATAAATCAGTTTTTATTAATATTAATCCTAGTAATCAGAGTTTAAACAATTCAAGTAATAATTCTGTTATAATAGATAATTCTGATAATGATTATTGTAAAAGATTATTCAATCAAATTCTAGCTGAATATGTTAATGCACAGAAATGTTCTCTTGATTCTGAATGTACAATTTCCTGGCTAGATGTCCCATGTACAATTAGAATTTGCGATAGTGCATATAATAAAAATTATGACTTGACAAAGTTAAAATCTTTATCAAAAAATTATAAAGATGGTGATTGTGATAAAGATTGTGGTGTTACTAGTTGCCCTAGTTTAACAAATGCAATTAGAAAATGTGTAAGTAATACCTGTACAATAGTATATTCACAAACCACTAATGAACAAGCTCCTGTTTGTGGAAACGGAATATGTGAAAAAGATAAAAATGAATCTGCTGTACCTGGTGAATATATACCAGGACTACATGATGAAAGTTATTATAATGGATATTATATCTGTGGAAGAGATTGTGGTGCTAATGCCTAAATCTTTCCGGTAAATATATAAATTTGTTATATTTAATTTAATTATGAAAAAAGAATGGTGGATAATTAGTGTATTGGTTTTGGTCATTGTAATACTGGTTCTGATAATTATTGTTCCTAAAAGTTCACTTAATATTAGTTTTCTTAATAAAAGTTTGAATAATTCAAACAATCAGGTTGAAATAAATAATGATTGTTTAAAACAAGGTGAAATAGGAGTTTATGGTGAAGACAAATGTTGTTCTGGATTAAAAGAAGAAATCATGCAAACAGCTAATATGGGTTCAGTTCCTAGAATTGTTTGTACAAGTTCAGTAGTTAATATAGGAAAAGCATGTACAAGTGATTCACAATGCAGTGCAGGAATGAAATGTTGGTACTGTGGAAGTGGTCCTACAACAAAAGGTTCTTTAGAACATCCTGGAACATGTTCATCTTCTTCAAATTGTGATTATCCTAATCCTGGAAAAACTTGTACAAGTAATAGCCAATGTTCATCAGGATATATTTGTATAAGATATGTTGAAGGAAATACTAATAAATATAGTGGTGTTGCTGGAACCCTTGAAAATCCTGGAAACTGTATTTTAGGGGATGTAGAAAAATCTTGCACAAGTGATTCAGACTGTCCGATAGGTGTTAAATGCGTACATTGTGCTTGTGGTCCTGTTGCTGACCTGTCAATTCCTAATTCAACAAATCCTGGAGTATGTGGATGCTCATGCACTGGAACAGAACCTTAATTTTTTTATAGGAAAATAGTAAATATATTTAAATTCTTTTTCTTCTCAAGAGATTAGCATTTGTAACAACGGTTATGGAAGAAGCTGCCATTGCTATTTCAGCCAAAACTAGATGAATAAACCCTGTTATTGTTAATAGGATAATTAAATTCCTTCTCCTTTCTCAAATAAATGTATTCCACATTCTTTTTTCTGGTCTTTTCCTTTGCAGTAATCAAAATAATGTTCATTGATAGGTAATTGGTGTTTTGCTATATATAATCTGACTTTATCTTTTGTCCAGTCAAGTATTGGATGAACTTTGTATCTTCCATTTTGCTTCATAAAAACTTCAAAATTTTTTCTTTCTTTTGATTCATCTTTCATTACTCCTGACATCCAGGCAACAGCTTTTAATTCTTGCAATGCTCTTTCAAGAGGATTTATTTTTACTTCTCTTTTAAAATCTTTAAATGCCTGGCTGGTTTCATCTTCCCATCTCCTACCTTCAATAGCTTCCTGCATTGTAGGAGTTCTATCAGAGCTAAATACTTTAAGGTTAAGGCTTAATTTATTTGTAAGTTTATGGGCAAAAAGATAGGTATCTTTATTTAGATAACCTGTATCCACAAAAATAATTGGTATTGTTGGGATGACTTGAGTAGCTATGTGCAGCATTACTGCTGAATATTTACCAAAACTAGATGTCATAACTAAATTATCTTTAAATATTTTATATGCTTCTTGAACTATTTCCATTGGACTCTTTCTACATAAATTTGTTTCAATCAGTGTTAAATCAAGGTTAAGGACCATAGTTACATTATATTTTTTGAGTCAAACAATTTTGTATTTAAATTTTATTGTTCTAGACTGGTTAGAATTTATACTGAAATTTATTTGAATCTAACTTATTATTAAATATATCACAACATCTTTTTATCATTTTTCACCTATTGTTAATAATAAGAACAAATTTATTCTTTTTTGTACTATATTCTTAAATCCATATTGTTTAAATAACTTTTTGAATTCTAATGCTGAATGCATTTTATTATTTCCAGGCTCAATTAAATGAAAAATTTTATTAAATAAAAAACCAAAATTAAAATCAAGGACAATTAATTTTCCATTTTTCTTTAAAGCTCTATTAAAATTTCTCATGATTATTTTATATTCTGCATAATGATGAAAAGCTTCTGTTGAAAAAACATAATCAAAATAATTATCTTTAAAATCAATATTTTCTGCAGATTGAATCTTGAGCTTTGTTTTAGTTAATTTCTTTTTAGCTATCTTTAGCATTTTTTCTGAGATATCAATCCCATATAGTTCATAATTTCTAGTGGATTTTTCTAATATTTGAAGTAAATTTCCTG
>JAGVIM010000090.1 GCA_020056045.1 Nanobdellota archaeon
TGGGATGATTATTTAAATAATTGTGATGTTGCTTATTTTAGTGCAATTAAATAACTTATTAGAAACATTAATAAATACTTTTAATATTAATATCCTATGTTAGAAATAATTTTATGGATTATAGGGGTAACTCTTTTTACAGTTTTAGGCTCTTGGTATGCAAGAAAATATAACCGGCCAGATGCATTAATAGGCCTTTATGTTGCCTTTGTTATTTTCAGTAATATAGTAGCTTCAAAAATAGCAGCATTTGATTTAGGATTTGCAACATTCTATGCACCAGCAGCAGTCATTATATTCTCTGTTACTTTTTTAATGACTGATATTGTAAATGAAAAATTCGGAAGAAAAGAAACCCATAGAATGATTTTAATTGCGTTAATTGCACAAGTTGCAGTTTCTTTTTTTGCCTGGTTAATTCTTTCTTTAAACTCAGCCCCATTTTGGACAAATCAATCAGCTTTTGAAATCATTTTAGGACAAATTCCAAGAATAATGATTGCAAGCTGGATAGCATTTTTAATAAGTGAAAATCTTGATGCATATTTATTTGATTGGTTTAAAAAAATTACAAAAGGAAAACATCTCTGGATGAGAAATGCTTTTAGTTCAATACCCTCAATGGCAATTGATTCAGTTTTGTTTGTAACAATAGCTTTCTATGGTTCACAACCAATTCTTCCCTTAATAGGGGGATTAATTATAATAAAATGGCTTGTAGGAATTATTGATATTCCATTTATGTATCTTAACAGATGGATAATGTATAAAAAATAACTTTTTACTTAATCAATTCTTTCCAAACAATTCTCTCTGATTTAACCAAATCAATATTAAAACAGGAACAATAAATATCCAGTCTATTCTATACATTAAATAAATACAAATAATAGCAATTACAGAATACAAGATAACCTTCCAATTAATCCTACTTTTTGATTTTTCAACATTATTATTTTTATTTTCGCTTTTTTTAACAATTTTAATCTTCTTTTTCATAATTAAAATAAATAAACCTAATTTATAATATTTTGCATTTATTTAATAACCCTTGATATTTTTCATCAACCTAACATTTAAATATAAATCTATATTATGATTTATATAAAACAGGTGAAAATATGAAATTAAAAGGAGGTCTTGGTAATAACTCGTCACAAAAAGGAAGGTGACTTGTTAGGAAACCTTGGTTTCATACGAATGGGTGAAATAGATGATCTTATAATCAAAGTAAGCCCTTTCTACAAAAAAAGAAAGGAAGCACAAGATAAGGGTGCAGAAATAAGAATTCCTTCTAATGAATACAGACTAATCTATGATTCATCATCAGAAACACTTGAACCACTTTATTTTTGGATATTAGATTTTATGCAAAAAAACTTTAAAAAAGTTGAAAAATTAGTTGATAATTTTGCTTCTTCTCCAGGAAGCGGTCATTTTTCAGAATTACAAGGAAAAGCAAGTCAAATGCAACAGGAAGCATCAAGGGTTCTTGGAACAGTAAATAATATTCTTAAAGGAGTTTTAAATTTAATCTATGATTTAAAAGAATTTAAAATAAGACTTAGTCACTATGAAGCAGCAGATTCAAAAGACAAAGGAACCAGCGAAGCAGGAATCTTAGCATTAAAACAAATTTGGATGGATAAAGTTGATATGCAAAGAGGTCAAGGAAGTCTAAATGCACTATCTTCAGGAAACCTACAGTTTGTAACACTCAGAGATGCATTTATGATAGTTAATTCTATAAAAGAAGTTGATGATCTTGATTTAAACGATAGAGTAAAAAGAATTTTAAAACCCAGAATTCAGGAATTTTTTGAATGGAAAGAAAGAAGTCATCAGGAATTAAAAAAAAGATATGAAATAGAAAAAATATATCTTAAAAGCCAAGTTAGTGCATTAAAATTAAATACAAGATGGGCAAAACCCTATCTTCTTGCAGCTCAAAAATTATCTCAAAGCCAGGATTTAATGAGTGATGCAGCTTTAGTAACTGCATTTAATACAATTATCCTTCAATTAACAATAGTAGGAATTCAAGCACTTCCTGTAAAAGAAATGATAGAAGATAAAAAAATACCAAAAGAATTTAGAAAAATGAAAAATTTAAGAGAATACAACAAATTTGTTGTTATTGATTTTAAATTTAGGGGAATCCCTAGTAAATCAGGACAACATTACACATTTGGAGGAAGAGCAGATGTAGAATTTAAATCCTATGGACTCACAAAAGATGAAATAGAAATGATAAAACTAGAACAAGAAAAATCAGATCTTAAAACAGCAATGTCCTTAGTAGAAGGAATGACAGAAGGTTCTTTAGCTCAAATGCAAGTGGATATTGATGAAATTTTAAGAGATAAAAAACCAGGAGAAAAAGATGAAGATGGTGAAGACACAAACCCTTTTTCAGCTATTTTTTCAATATTTAAATCAGAGAAAAAAGAAGATGAAAAAGATGAAGATGATGAAACAAAAAAACAAAAAAAATATGAAAAACTTCAAAAGTTAGTTAAAAAACCAGAAAATTACGCTGAAAAATATTTAAGAAATGTTGCAGAAGCATATGCCTATATTGATTGCTTTAACGTATATGATATTTATAAAAAAGGACATGGAATGCCTGCATTCCCATTCCCATGGAAAGATGATAAAGAAGCAAAAGCTCCTTTATCTACTTCAGAGGAAATATTTGGATTTGGCAGAACAAGAAGATAATTCTATATTAATATAAATAATAGGATTTATTATTACTAAAATTAAAAATTTATCATTAATCTAAAATTATTAGAACTGCTATTTGTTCTAGTAAATCATATCATCTTCGCAAATTGTTTTATTTATACTAATAAAAATATAAGGCATTTTAATAATAATATTTATAATATCGCATGAAAAGTCTTATATAATTATAAATGTTAATAAAAATATGGTAAAAA
>JAGVIM010000053.1 GCA_020056045.1 Nanobdellota archaeon
AACAATTCATCACTATGATTACAAAAACCTTCTTCCCATTTAGGAGATAGTTCATCACAAAAAGGACAACATCTTCTTTTTAAATCTTCCCCATTAAAAACAGAACCTGTTGGAGAATAGAGAATATAATCATGATTGCAATTTTGTTCAAAGTCATCTACTCTCCAGCCTTCATCTAAATAATATTGCACTGCTGGAATTACTCCACTTAAATCTTCTCTCATTTTTCAAATAATTTTATATAGTTTATATTTATAATTGTTTTATGGAACAATATAAAGAATTATTAAAATTAGCAAGAGAAGCTATAAATGCTAAATTAGATGGGGGAAAATTAAGTATTAGTGAGGAAATTAAGAAAAAATATTCAGAAGAACAGGCTTGTTTTGTTACAATTACTATTAATTCTGAATTAAGAGGGTGTATTGGGAGTTTGGAAGCTCATCAAGAGCTTTATAGGGATGTTATTGATAATGCTTTTAATGCAGCATTTAATGATCCTAGATTTAAACCTTTAGATAAAAGTGAGCTTTCTAAAATTAAAATTGAAATATCAGTTTTAAGTGAACCAAAAAAATTAGGAATTGGAGAAGATGTTTTTAATAAAATTGATAATAAAATGGGGCTTATTTTAAGAAAGGATTTTTATACTTCTACTTTTCTTCCACAGGTTTGGGAACAGATTCCTGATAAAAAAGAATTTTTAGAACAACTTAGCAGAAAAGCTGGAATGGGGAGAGAAGATTGGAAAAGGGCTAATCTTTGGTATTATAGGGTTGAGAGTGTGAAGGAGTAAAAAGAAATAAATGATTTTTTATAATATTTATCGATAATAGTTATGAGAGCAAAAGCTATTTATATATTAATATTTTAGATTATTAATGGCTTTAAAATTAAATAAAAACTTTGCAATTTTGTATGGGATAATGTTAGGAGATGGTTGTCTTAGTTTGACTAGTAAAAATAAAAAAATTGTTTTTATTGCAGGTAGTCTAAGAGATGATATTCCTTTTTTTGAAAAAGTTGTAAAACCTATAATTAAAAATCAAATAGATAAAGATATTCCTATTAGATATAAACCTGAGACCGGTTCTATACAATTAAATTTTGTTAAAAATAACTTTTTTGATTTTATTCATAGTTTTGGATTTCCCATAGGTAAGAAAGGAAATCAATTATTTATTCCAAAAGTATTTTATGAAAGGAATTTAGTTAAATATTTAATTATAGGTTTTTTTGCTACAGACGGTTCATTAGTTTTAACAGATAATAATGGAACTTTATATCCTAGAGTTGAAGCAAATGGAATAGCTAAAGTTTTGATAAAAGAAATAAGTGATTATCTTAATTTGGTTGGTATTAAATGTAATTGTTATCAAGCTAAAAGAAGAGTTCAAACTGGTTATCCTAACCGTCAAGAACAATATAGGATTCAAATCAATGGAAAAGAAAACCTTAAAAAATTTATAAAAGAAATTGGATTCATTAATCCTAAACAAATTGAAAGATTAAATTACTATTATAAGAAAATGGCTCCACCGAGACTCGAACTCGGGACCTCGTCCTTATGAGAGACGCGCTCTACCGCTAAGCTATGGAGCAATGGAAAAACCAATTCTGATATGTTTAAAAAACCTTTGAAATGTTTTTAGGATAGTAAAAATGACTGATACTTTTAATTTTTCTTTTTTAAAAAACCCTTGAAATTAGTAATGCTTAAAAACCTCTGTGTTTTTAATAAAATATAAAAAGATGGGAATAGCAAATTTTTCAGATGTATCTAAGTTAATTCCTCCTGATGGTAGTCTGTTGAGAGAGTTACCTCCTGAACTTTTATCTAAATTTGCTGATTTAATTTTAATACTTAAGGCGGCAAGTATTTTATTTATAATTTATATTATCTTTTTAATTATTGGAGGAGTAATGAGAATTATTGAAAGAAGGAGAATAAAAAAGATTTATCAAAAAGTAAATGAGATTGATGAAAAATTAGATATCATTATTAAGGATAAGGATAAAAAGGAAAACGATAATAAAATTGATAAGGAAAGTGAAGTTAAAGTAGTTAAAAAGAAAATTAAGAAATAGGTTTATTTCCTTTAATAAGTGTTATTTCAATTGAAGATACAAAGATTCTTCTTCCTTCTTTATTTTCAAATTGTTCACTTGAAATTTTTATATTTTTTATTTGAATATTTTCGTCTTTTAGAAAAGTTCTTCTTGCAACTTCTACAATATCAATTGCTTTTGATGTGAATTTGCCTCTTGCAGAAACAATTACTTCATTTTGACCTTTATTTTGGAATTGCATAACAACCCCTGTAACATAGTTCATAAATGGTTTTATTCCTACAAAAATTATATTATCTTCCCCTTGTGCAGGAAGTTTATCGGCAGGTTTATTATTTTCTTCCATAGCTTTATTTTTTGTCTCTTCTGTCATATTAGATATTACTGAATGTTACTTTTTTGACCCTTTAGCTCTGCTTTTTTCCTTCTTGCTATATATCCTGCTATCTGATTTCTGACTTTTTTACTAGGAGTTAAACCTTTAATTAATTCTTTGTTTTCTTCAAACTTAGAAGTAAATCTATTTTCTTCTTTTAATAGTGCTATTGATGTTCTTTTAACTAGTTTAGATTTTATTCTTCCCATACTAATACCTTTAATTCAGGCTTTAAAAACATTATTGTTTTAGGTTATTTTTCTAGCTTTTAATATAGAAGAGTACTTTTCTAGGTATTCTTTTGCTTTTTTGCTTAATTCTCCTGTATAGAGCATTAGTGCTGGAAGGGGTATTGACTGTCCTGTTGATAGTAGTTTTTGAAGGTCTGAATCTGATATTGTCTTTTTATCCTTTGCATTTGTGTAAAACTGGATTTTTCCAAGGTCTGAATTTATTTCAACTATACAAGTATATTCTTTTACTCTATGTTCTTTTTCATCTATTATTCTAAAATTATTTTTGTTTAAGAATAATATTGTATTTACTACAAATTCTGAATGTGGCTTTTCTTTTTTTGGTTTTTCAATAGGTTTTGTTACAAGAGGGTTGTTAAATTCTAATTTTTCTTGTTTTGATTCTATTTCTTTAATTTGTTTTTTCTTTTTAATTTTGGTAGGCTCTGAATCTTTTGATTCAGAGGATTCCAAATTTGCTGAAGATTGAATATTTACTGCTTTTTTCTGAGTATCTATTTCTTCTATTTGATTTAAAGGTTTTATTTCTTCTTTTTTGAAAGTTTCAATTGGTTTTTCTATTTCCTCAATTTTTTCTTTTTTTACTTTTGAATAAAATAATTCTTTTATCTCAGATTCTGTTGTTGTAAGACCTTTCCAGTATATTTGATCATCATCTTTAAATGAAAATGCAAAGTCTTTTATTGCTCTTAATGCTACCCTTATTGCAGGTTCTTGATCTGAATCTTTTAAAATTTTTGATTTTTTGAGCATTTCAAAGGCTTCTGCTTCTTTTGGATGTAAATATTTGTAGAATTTTTCGAGTTGTTCTTCTTGACCGGAAATAAGATAGAGTGAGGTTCCCCCTACTCTCAGGGAGCTTGTTTTTATTTTTTTACTATCTAATAATTCTGAAAGAAATGCAGATGTAAAAATAGAATTCATTCCAATTTCTTTTGATATTTGGATTGGAAGACTAGGGCCGTTTCTTTCTATAAAAGATATTATTTTAGACTTAATTGTCTCAGTATTTATCATAATAATTTTAGACTAGATTGGTTAATAAAATTAATGGCATTGTTTTATTATTTTTACTTACATCCTTATCCAGTCAATTTCATAGAATAAAACATTGTCTTCTGAATCTACTATTGCAAGGAGAATCTTTTTTCCAGTTGAGTGAGCAATTCTATTTTTACTAATAAATTCATTCCAGTTTGATTTTTCAGATTGTTTTATAGGATAAACTAACCATTTTGCATGTTTATTTATACTGTTATCATAAACTCTGAATTCTGTACCAAATTTTGAGCCTGTTTTTACTGTATATCCTCTTTGTTTTAATTTTCTAAAAACCAAGTATTGAATTAAAAAGTCTTTATTCTTTTTTGAAAATAAGTTAAGAATTTCATGTTCTTTTAAGGATTTATTATTTTTTGCGTTTATTATTTCTGCTTTTTTCAATTCAATTAAATAAAATGCTTCGAATGTAGAATAAATTACTTTTCCCTGTGTTAATTCCCCTAGATTTTTATCATTTGCAATTGATATTGCTTTTTGAGAATTAGAGAAAATTCTATTTTCTGCAGTGTAGATTGGAAATTTTGTATCCAT
>JAGVIM010000187.1 GCA_020056045.1 Nanobdellota archaeon
AATATAATCAAAAAGAATAAAAACCCTTCTTTCTATATGATCATATGAAAAGCATAAAGGGAAGTGAAACAGAAAAGAATCTTCTTAAAAGTTTTGCAGGCGAGAGCCAGGCAAGAAACAGATATACTTATTTTGCATCTATTGCTAAAAAAGAAGGTTATGAACAAATATCAGCAATATTTTTAGAAACAGCTGAAAATGAAAAAGAACATGCAAAAATATTTTTTAAATATTTACCAGGAGAAGATCTAGAAATAACTGCAATGTATCCTGCTGGAAAAATATCAACAACAGAAGAAAATCTTCTTGCAGCTGCAAATGGTGAAAAAGCAGAGTGGGGTTCAATCTATCCTGAATTTGAAGAAATAGCAAGAAAAGAAGGTTTTAACGAAGTAGCAGATTCATTTAAAGAAATAGCAGAAGTAGAAGCTCAACATGAAAAGAGATATAGAAAACTTTTAGATAACGTGAAAAATAAAAAGGTTTTCAAGAAAGATAAAGTAGTTAAGTGGAAATGCAGAAACTGCGGTTATGTTCACGAAGGCAAGGATGCTCCTGATACTTGCCCTGCATGCAAGCATTCTCAAAGTTATTATGAAGTTTTTGAAGAGAATTACTGAATAAAATATTAGATCTTTCTTCCTACAAAAATCCCTTTTGTAAATTTTAAATCAATCCAATCCCCATAATCTTTAAATTTTACTTTTTTTCTTACATTTGGAGGTAATAGAATTTTAATATACTGATTCCATTGATCAAGTTTTGTCTTATCTCCTTTAAAATCAACTGAAAGTCTGTATGTAGGATATTCAAATTCTCCTTCATAAATTTGTTTTATATTTCTTAAACCTGCATCTTTCATTTTTTCAACAATTTGTTCTCTTGTTGGAAAATATCTATTTTTAACCATTTCACTATAACCTGCAAGCCTATCTTTTTGCCTTACAATCATATTAAAATATTCATTTACTTCTTCTGTATTTCCAAATGATTCCCAAACATATAATTCTGCTCTTGATTTAAGTGAATCAACAAGATTTCTTAAAACTCTTGGTTGATCTTGTTTTGGAACTTCATGAAGCCCCATTTTTATTATTGCTATATCTAAAGATTCTTTAGAAAGATGAGGAATTCTAACATCACTTAGGATTCTATTAATATTATATCCTTTATTTTCATAAATATTAAGAGTTTGTTTTGATTTCTTTATTTGAGTCTCTGAAGAATCTGAAAGAGTTAAATTAATCTTAATTCCTTTTCTTTTGCATTCTTCTAAAACTTGTTGGCTAACTGCTCCATAGCCAGACATAATATCTGCTATATTCACATTTGGTCTCAGTTTAAGGTTTCTAATAAGTGATTGAAATGCTCTGCTATCATCTCCATGAACTTTGGAGAAGTCAACTTCTCTTCTATTCCAATCATTCTGAATATTGTTACTACTCATAAGTTATAATATATAAAATAAGAATATAAGTAATGTGTGTCTAATTTTAGACAACTTTAAATAGATTAAATAATTAGTTTTATTATGGAAGTCAAAGAATTAACAAAAATAGGATTGACAGAATCAGAAGCAATAATATATCATGCAGTTTTAAAACTTGGAACTTGCTCTGTAAAAGATATTTCTAAAGAATGTGGGTTCCATAGAACAAACATCTATGATATTCTTGAACAACTAAAAGAAAAAGGATTGATTAGTTTTTCAAAAGAAGGAAAAGTAATGCATTATTCTCCTTCTGATCCAAACAATTTATATGAATTACTAAGAGAGAAAAAAGAAATCCTAGATAAAGTTTTTCCTGAACTAAATTCGTTTTATAATAATAGTTCAGAAGAAATTAAAGTAGAAGTTTACAAAGGTACAGAAGGTATGAAATCTGCCTGGAGAGATATGATTAAGGAAGGAAAACCTCTTTTTGGATTTGGTGTAAAAGGACAACTTCGAGAAAAACTTCCTTTATTTGCACAGCAATGGTTAAGAGATATAAAATCAAAAAAGATTCCTTATTATGGAATTTATACTAAACGAGGAGATAATCCTTTTTATTACACTGAGATAAGATATGTTTCTGAAGAATTAAGTAGCCCTGTTGCTACATTTATTTATGGAGATAAAATAAATATTAATATATGGGATCCAGATCTAGTTGCAATTATTATAAAGTCTAAATTAGTTGCTTCAATGTATAAAAAACATTTTGATCTTTTATGGAAAATAGCTAAAAAATAATTTTAATATATCCCTTTATACTTATTCTCTAAATAATCTAAAAGATACTTAGAACTAAAATCTTCATGAGTTGTTTTTTTAACCAAATCTCTAAAAACATAGGTTGAACCATACTGATGTATATTTTCCTTTAGCCAATCCTGTATTTTTCTTATCCCTTCTTTTGTTTTTAAAATATCTTCAATTTTTCCTAAATCTTTTTCTAAATGATGCTTCCACATTACAGATAAAGCAGTTCCTAAAGAATAAGTTGGAAAATATCCAATATAACCCTGACTCCAGTGAACATCTTGTAAAATACCTTCTTTATTATTTGTTGGCCTTACTCCCAAATATTCTTCATACTTATCATTCCAAACTTTTGGAAGGTCTTTAACTTTTATCTTTCCCTCAATCAATGCTTTCTCAATTTCAAATCTTATCATAACATGCAAGTGATAAGTAACTTCATCAGCATCCACTCTTATCAAACTTGGTTTTACTAAATTAAAATAATCATAAATATCATCAACAGAAAAATCTTTGAATTTTTCATCTACTTCAATAATATCTTTATACAAAAGAGAAATAAATTCTTTTGATTTTCCAAGAATATTTTCCCAAAATCTTGACTGGGATTCATGAATCACTAAACTACTTCCTCCAGAAATTGGAGTATAATGTAAATCATCATGAGATTGTATTTCATAAAGAGCATGGCCATATTCATGAATTGTAGAACTATAACTTTTAGCAAAATCCTTTCCCTCATATCTTGTTGTTATTCTTGCATCTCCTTTTCCAAGAGAAATTGAAAAAGGATGGCTAGAAACATCAACTCTTATATGGCTCATATTATAATGTATAAATTTCAATATTTTATCTGTAAGTTTTTTCATTTTTTCAATATCATACTCTTGTTTTTCGAGCGCATGTTCTTTTTTAAATTTCTTAGAACTTTTAATATAATTAATTAAATCAACCAAGGGTTTTTTAATTGAAATAAAATACTTTTCAACCTCTTCAACAGTTAAACCTTCTTCATATTCATCAAGTAAAGCATCATAGGGATGTTTTTCATAGCCAAGATATTCTGCTTTTTTCTTTGTAAGTTCAACAATTTTCTCAAGATAAGGCTCAAAAATAGAAAAATCATTTTTCTCTTTAGCATTTTTCCAGGCAATATGGCCTTCACTTGCAACCTTTGAAAATTCTTCAATAAATTCAGCAGGTAATTTTTCATAATATTTTAAAGATCTCTTTAACATTCTTAGAATTGCTTTTTCATAGTCATTCAAGTCTTTCTCTCCATCTGCTTTTTTTATTAAATCAGTAAATTCTTTATCTAAAAATAATTTTTGTGATAATGTAGCTAGTTTTCCAAGTGCTTCTCCTCTTGCAGTTGCTCCTTCTTCAGGCATATAAACACTTAAATCCCAATTTCCAAGAGCAGAAAGGTGACCCAGTGACCAAATAACTTTGTATTTATCTAATATCTCAAGTATAAATGGATGTTTTATCAGTTTATTTTCCATAAGTTTCTATAAATAAACAGGTTTTTAAAGATTATTAAAGCAATTTAGAAATATTATTTTCATAAATTTCTAATCATAAATTTAGGTATAATCATTAATGCTAAAATAATGCCTATTATTGAAGTTAATGTAGGAACACCCCATAAAAACATAAATGAGTTTATTCTTACATCATCAGGATTTTCTTTATTGTAAAAGATACCAACTTTACTTGATTTTGAAAGAAAGTTATTATATAATGAATAAGATTCTATTTCCTTACCATCTTCAGTATTAAAAACAATTATATATTTATTATTTTCCATTTTTTCAAGAGTTCCATTTGTTTCTATTGAATTCTTAATTGCTTTTTTTGTATCAGCAAATAAATATAAACTAAATAATATAAGTATAATCCCAATTATACAAAACATTACATCAAAAAAATTAATTCCTTCACCCATTTTACCTCTTATTTTATCACCTTATCTGCCCAAATAAAAACCTTTTCTTCTATAAATCCTTTTTCTTTCCAGAATTTTCTTGTTTTTTTGTGATGAATATCTTCTAATATCTGAACATAGCTTATTTTTTTATTTTTAAGAATTTTATAAAATTTATCAAGAAGCAAGCTTCCGATTCCCTGTTCTCTAAATTCCTCACTAACAACAAGGTTATCTAGAATGCACCAGGTTTTACTGACAATTTTTGCATATAAAAATCCAATAATTTTTTCATTAATAATTCCCACAAGCAAAATATTATCTCTATCTTGCTCAACAAACTGTTTCAATTCCTCCTTATCATGAAAATTAATTTTTTTAGAAAATTCCAGTTCTTTTGTTGATTTGCCCAAATAATAAATTTCAGAAATATCACCCAATTTAGCTTCTCTAATAAAAATTTTAAATTTCA
>JAGVIM010000033.1 GCA_020056045.1 Nanobdellota archaeon
GTGCAAAAGAAAGAAGAAGAGTAGAATTACTAGAAGAAAGAGAACAAAAAGCTAAAAATAGTATTAAAGAACTTGAACAAAAACAATATGAAAAGGAAATGTCTCAAAAAGAAGATGATAGACTGATAGCATCAAGGCTTAAAACCTATGAAAATCCTGTATTTAAGATAAAAGATTTAAGAATTTTTGAAAGAAAATCTCTTTTAAGACAAGGATATCAACAAGTAAATGAATATGACCTTGTTGAAAGAAAAATTATTACAGTTCTTGTCAATCCTCCTTTGAATCATTCTCCTACACATACTTTTTTAGTCTGGTCTGTTAAGAAATTACTGGAAAAAATTAAAGGAGTTAGTTCAATTATAGATCATGATACAAAATATGCAGATATAACCTTTAGATTTAAGAATGAATATTATGCACTTGAGATTGAAACAGGAAGTTTACTATTTCATAAAAAAAGACTTATTGAAAAAGCAGAGTTTCTTGATTCAAAATTTAATGGAAAATGGTTTTTTATTGTTTCAAATAAAACAATAGTATCAAAATATAGAAAGTTTGGACCTGCCACCCAGAGAAGTGAAGTTGAAAAAAAGATACAAAAAATGCTTGAAAAACATTAATTTTTGCCACCCAATTTTAGCCGGTGGCAAATAGCATTTGTCGAATATAAAAACCTCTTAAAAAGTCAGAAAAGCCACTGGCGTATATATACAGGTAGAGGGGGAGGATAAGGGAGGTAATTGAGAATCCTTATTTAAGATTGTTCTTATTTATTTGGTAGCACAATTTAGTAATTAAATTAAAACTATTTGCCCATTTTGCATAAGCACACCATCCTTCTAAACTTTGTGAGAGTTTATTTTCATTGATCTCCTCTTTATTGTATTCATTTATTTTAGAAATTATACTTCTTATATTTCTTTTTCGGAGTAGTCTAAAATGATAGAAATTTCTAAATCCAACAAAATCTATTCCTCTTTCAAGAGAAATTATTTTAGATTTATCTGGATGAAGTTCTAATTTTAATTTATTTTCTAAAAATTCACTAATTTGTTTCTACCATATTTTTAGTTGAGTTTTACTTTTATCTAAAATAACAAAATCATCAACATATCTGATATAATATTTTGCTTTTAATTTATGTTTAACAAAATGATCTAATTCATTTAAATAAACATTAGCAAAGAATTGAGAGGTTAAATTTCCAAGAGGCATTCCTTTATCTCTCGAGTCAGTTTGCCCCCCCCCTTTCAGGCAAATTGTTTAATATTCTTTCAATTAATCCTATCACATTCTTATCGGAAATTTTTCTTTTAATAACATTCAATAAAATTTCATGATTAACCTCTTCAAAATAATGTTTAATATCTGCTTTTAAGCAAAAAGCCTCAGATTTAAGATTATTGGTAACCTTTCTTTTAAATAAATCAAATCTTTTTATTGCAAATAAATTTCCTTTACCTTTTCTATTTGCACATGAATCGTAAATAAAAGATTTATCAAAAATAGGTTCAATTATTCTAACCAAAGCATGATGAATAATTCTGTCTCTAAAAGCAGATTTACTTATCTTCCTAGTTTTTGGATCTCGTAAAATAAATGTTACAAGAGGTTTAGGATAATAAGTCTCATTAATTAATTCTTCTTGAAGTCTAAGTAAATTTTCAATAGTATTCTTTTCAAATTCAATAACATAAGGCTTCATTGTCTTATGTTTTTTTGCTTTTCTCCAAGCAAGAAGTAGATTTGACATATTATAGATTTCTGAATATAACTCTTTTTTATTTTCCATGATATAAAATATCTTAGGGTTAAAGCTATTCCAAAAGCATGGCTCCTATTGTTGTCGTTCCAGTTGTTGCCATTAACATGCAACCTGTCATCGTTCTCGTTAAGAGCAGAGCAGCCATGTAGCCAATTTACCAATTGGAAGGAATTGTAATCCTTTTCACTGAAGTTTCTCTTGAGAAACTTCTGTATTTCATGGCTTAAAATAAATCTTAATAATGCACTAGTAAACTGACTTGTAGCCCTAGTTATGCAATTTTGCACCCCTAAGACAAAAGATAAAATAATTGTATATTAATAAACTTAATTAGAACTCAAAAAAAATTTGCGTTCGGCTTCGCCGACTTTACAATACCCCAAAAGCA
>JAGVIM010000241.1 GCA_020056045.1 Nanobdellota archaeon
ATTTTTTAGATCAAATAATAAACTTAAATAATTAATTTTTTATAAAGAGTTTCCAATTTCTTAAAAGAACTTTCTATACCTATATTTTTAAAAATTTTTAAACTTTCTTTACCCATCTTATTTTGTAATTTTTCATTATTCAACAGATTTATTATATTCTCGGCAAGTTCTTTTTCGCTATTTGGATTAAATAAAAATCCATTTATCCCGTCTTTAACTAATTCACTTGCAGAAATGATCTCATTTGATACTATAACTGGTTTACCACAAGCCATTGCTTCAAGTAATGTCAAAGGTTGAGCTTCAAAAAAAGATGGTAAAATAAATATATTGCAAGAAAAAAAAGCACGGCTTATTTTTGAATTTGGAATTTTATTGAAAAATAAAACTTCTTTTCTACAATCTCTTTTTTTGATTAATTTAATTAATTTAGATTTGAGATATCCTTCTCCTATTATTATCAGCTTAATATTTGGTATCTTTTTTTTAATTAAAGGTAAGGCTTCAATTATGACTTTTTGATTTTTATCCTTCATTAATCTACCAATAGTAAGAATAATTCTTTGATTTTCTAAATTATATTTTTTTATAAATTGTTTATTAAAATTAGATTTATTAAATTGTCTTAAATCAATTGGATTGGAGATTACTTCGATATTTGTTATTACTTTATTTTTTAAGAGATAATTTTTTAATTCATAAGAAGGAACAATAATTTGATCAACATTATTACAAAACCTTATTATTAATTTTAATATGTATCTATTAAAATATCTATTATTACAGATTCTTGAATGGATGGTATAATGTTTTGGAGGGTGAGCATTTAAAGTTAAAATGTATGGTTTTTTAAGACTCCTTGCAATCTTTAATGATTGATATCCTAATATAAAAGGAGTATGACAGTGTACTAAATCAATTTTTTCTTTTAATAAAATTTTTTTAATATTTTTTTTTTTAGGAATCGCGACCCTAAATCCAAAAGGGATATTAATTGAAGGTAACCGATATATCTTTATACTGTTGATTATTTCGACATCCGATCTATTTTTTTCTGCAGAAGTTAAGATGATTACTTTATGCCTCATTTTTGTTATTTCTTCGGCTTGTCTTAATAATACTCTCTCTAATCCTCCCCTAAAAGGATACACTATATCCGAAACAATACAAATATTCATATATGTTAAAAATTACTGTTGTTTTTATAACTTTTGTTTAATTGACTTCCTAGCTAACCGAGTTTTGTATCTATTAGAATAAGTTTTTTAAATAATCATATATTTATACCACTTATATGCTTAGTTTAATTAAACAATTTAACGAAAAAATTGGTTTTCCTTTGAGATGTAAATATTTGGTATATCATCTTTTCCCATATTTACAAAATGTAAACAAAGTTTTAGATTTGGGTTCAGCAGAAGGAAGATTAGTCAAGGAGCTGTCAAAAAAGCTCCCAAATTTGGATTTTGTTGGCATAGATCTCCATTCATCAAGAACATTTATCCATGTCAAAAAATATGATGGTAAAAAAATTCCTTTCCCAGACAACTCTTTTGATTGTGTTATGATAATTGATGTGTTACATCATATTGAACACCCAGAAGAGATTTTACAAGAAGTAAGGAGAGTATCAAAAAAATATGTTTTAATTAAGGATCATTACTGGAAAAACAAAATAGATTTCCTAATATTAAAACATGCAGATTATATTGGTAATAAACCATATGGTATTGCATTACCTTATAATTTTTTAAGAATCTCTGATTGGAGAAAAATCATTAAGAAAACAAATTTTAAAATATCCAAATCAGAAAAGTTCAAATTTAACTTTTTTGACCCCTGTAATCATATAATCTATTTATTAGAAAAATAATCAGCATTTGTATTTACTCAAGCCCCACTTTACTTTTACCACACCTCACTTTTTAAGGATTACACATGTAACAGCATATTCATTCTTTTTCAAAAATGAATTACAACTAATAATATTCGAGAAAACAATTTTTTGCATAGGGAACAATTTTAATAATTCCTCAATATCAGGTCTAAAACCATTATCAATGGGATCTTTATGATGAGGATATAAATTTGGAACCGTAATCAATATATAACCATTTTGCTTAGCCAATTTAATTAAATTATTTGTTGCCATCTTTACATCTATAACATGTTCTAGAACACTGGTACACACAACGAGATCATATTTCTTCTCAATATCTAAATCATTACATAAATCTAATTGAATATCAACCCAAATACTTTTCTTAAGATCAGAATGGATCAAATTATATTTTTTTAA
>JAGVIM010000164.1 GCA_020056045.1 Nanobdellota archaeon
TATTTCTAATTTCTTTTAAATGATCTCTTATATGCCCAGACATAATTTGCATTATCTCATTAACTTTAAGATACTGATCATGAGTCTCTTCAAGAAGACCTATTAGCTGTTTTTCAGCTTCTTTTGCAGGCAAATTCATTCTTTTAGCTAAAACATTTGCAGCTACTGAAAGTTCATTTTTATAATAAGGTACTCTATGACTTATATCAATGCCTGCATTTTCATAAACAGGAATACATAAAAGATCAATTTTCTTTTCAACAATTCCACAAAGACTTCTTGCATGTTTCATTGCTTCTTTTGTTTTTCTTTCATATGCTCTTCTATGGAATTCAAGAATATCATCACTAGTTACTTCTCTTTTTGGTTTTCTAGAAAGTTGTCTTTGTTGTTTTTCTTCCATAACAGTTCTACACAATCCAGTAAAATTATCTCCTGAAAGACCATACAAAACTTTAACAGCATCATCATCAAGACTAGAAACTCCTGATTTTGCATAAATATTATACATCTCAACTAACATTCTATAATCTCTTTTTCTTGTTATATCTCTTATTATTTCCATTCTTCTTGTTACATCTCTTGAAATTCTATGATTCTTTTTTTCACCAAAAAGAACAGAAAGATCTTCTTCTGCAAGAACTTTTTTATCTTTCATCATATTAACAAGTATTCTATATTTGTCAACAAGTCCTTCAGGATTATCTTGAATTCTAATAAATGCTTTTGCATATGATTTCATTGCAGGAGTATCTTTTGTATCAAAACCATCAAGAATATTTAGTGCAGTCATATGAAGATCTTTATTTGCATCATCTTGCACAAGTTCTTCAAGAACTACATACTCAAAAACATCTTGTATTCTTCTTCCTGCTTCATTTATTCCCATTTTTTCAGCTTCTTCTGCAAGACTAATATTTTCTCTGTAAAGTGCATCAAGTTCTTGATTTCTTGTTCTACAAATAACAGTACTTTTAACAGGAACTCCTGTTTCTTGAGAAAGAGCAAATGTTTGTGGAAGAACAGATTCTAAAATATTATCTAAAGTATTTCTTAATTTTACTTCAATATTTTCTCCTTCAACAACATAGTCAAGATAAACTTCCCTATGTTTTCCTCCCTGAAGATCACTATAGAAAACAGGTTTTCTTACCTGAAATTCTACATTTTCAGCACCATTTCTATTCATAAGATACATACCAACAATTCCTTCAAATAAAAGTCCACGAACACATTCTGTATTAGTAAGATCAATTTCAACTTGCTTTCTTGCATCTCTTAATTTTGAAATAAGTGCTTCAAGTGTTGCTTTTTTCCCATTTCTATTTGGAAAATAAAATTCTTGTCTAGAATCTGAAAGCAAAATACTAGAATCATCTCTTAAAGCAGAAACAGCTTCTTCTCTTGATATTTCATCTTCTATGTACATTTCTCTATAATCAAGTATTGTTGCCAACTGATTTTCTGTATGAGAAAGATACATTGGAACAAATCTTTTTGTATTAATCAAAACACCCTGTCCAACTTTTTCTCTTAATTCATTAACAAAACTTTGAAAACCAGAAGCATCATCACCAGTTGCAGGAAATCTTTGTTCAGACCATCCAACTCTATTTACTCTTCTAAAAGATGCAAAATAAAATTTCTTAAATTTATCACCAAGAGAAATAAGAGTATTAGGACTAATTTCAGGAGATATTTTTCCATCTCTTATTCCAGAAGCAATTTCATCAATTGTTTCTTCAATTAAGTTTGATCTTTTAGGATCCCAAATTAATACCATGATAAATTATCCAATTATCTTTGGCTCCTATCCTTTTCAATAAACTTTCTAAGAACAAATGCTTCTGGAATATCTCTTAATTCTTTAATTGTTTTTTCTGTTAATTGTCTTACATAAGATCCAGTTACATCATGAATACTTCCAATTTCTTTAGAAGTATATTTTCTTCCATAAAATCCATATCTTAATTTTAAGAATTCTCTTGTCCTATCTGGAAGAGTTGATAATAAATTTTGAACTCCTTGTTGTAATTCTTCATAACAAACAGTTTGTTCAAAATCTTGCACATAAGAAAGTAATCCTTCTTGTTTTTTAGTAAGTGAAACAAAATTTATTTCCTGTTTTGTCTTTTTAGGATTCCTCCTTTGTTTATCAGTCTGTCTAACATATTCTTCTAATTCCTCTGGAAATAATTCAGAAACTTCTTTTCCAAGAACTTTTGCTATTCTTACCTGTGTTTTTCTTGAAGGCATACATCTTAATCTTTCATACATACTTATGGAATAACAACTTACTCCAACTTTTCTCCCAAGCTCTTTTCCAGAATATCCTTCAGCGATTCTTGCATTTCTTAAAGAATAATTATAATCATAATCCTCTGGAAGAACACGTGTTATGCCAATAGATTCAGGTCTTTTTCCTGTCATTTTAAATTTCCCCCATCATCGTCCAATAACTTCTTTATAGAATATTCAACAACATGGCTTCTGTTTCTAAATCTACCCTTTTTATCATTAACAATATTTTCAATTAAATCCAATACTTCCTTGTCAACTGTTATTGAAATTTTGGATTTCATGTTATGCAGCCTCAACCATATCAGGATTTTTATTTTTCCCTACTTTAAACTCTTTAACATATCTAACAGCCTGATTAAATTCTCTTTTAAAGTCTGCAAATTCAGGCAAACTATCAGATTGTCTTGATATAAAATTATATAATTCTCCGAGATTTCCTGCAAGATAGACAATTTTTCCAGAATATTCTGAATTATCAACAGCGTTTTGTCTTTTATTTCTATAATTAATTCCAAGAACTTTTTTATATTCATTATCAAATTCTGTTCTATCATCTTCAGGTAAAGATTCTCTAACTCTTCTGTAAGAATCTTTTTCTTCTTTTGAAGGAATATCTCCGCCCTTAGTTTTTGCAGAATATAAGACAACTGGATGCCATTCTAAGAATTTATCATCAACTAAAAAATCTATTCCCCCATTATTTATACCTTTATTTCTAACTTGAAAATTAATTCCATCATTTACTTTTCCAAATACCTTAGGTAAGTAACGCTCAAGTAATAATGCAACAGCGCCTTCTTGCTGAGAAGAAGTATAAAATCTTTCTTCAACATAATATGCATTTTTTCTTAAATCTTCTATATGTTTTATTCCATTTTGTTTACTTCTTTCTCTATGTGCTTTTGCAAATTCAGGATCAGAATGCAGAGCTTTCATTCTTTCGCTTGAGTTTGCTCTGCTTTTTTCTGAAAATTGAGGATCAGCATTAAGAGCTTTCATTTGAGTCCTAGAACGCTCTTTATGTTTTTTCAAATACTCAGGATCTTTATAACGAGCTGCCATTCTTTGTCTATTTGCTTCTACAAATTCCGGATCTGAATTTAAATCTATAAATCTTTTCCTACTTTCTTCTGCAAATTGTGGGTCAGAATTAAGAGCTTTCATTTGTTTACTTGATCTTACTCTATTTTTTTCTGCAAATTCAGGGTTAGAATGTAGAGCTTTCATTCTAATTCTAGAAACTTCTTGATGTTTTCTCAAATATTCAGGATTTTTAAAAAGAGCTGCCATTCTCTGCCCATTTGCTTTTGCATATTTTTCAGTAATATATTCTCTTTCACTTTTTTCTAATAAATTCAAGTATTTTGCAATACTTCTAAGAGAAACCTCAGCCAAATCTGCTAATTCTTGCCATGTTGTTAATCTTTCTAATTTTCCTTCCTTACATTTTTCTATTTCTTCTCTGACTAGTTCAATAATTACATCTCGGTTTGGATTTGGTTTTCTTGCCATTTTATTTCTCTCCCCTAGAAATAGTTTCCAAACTTCTTTTTTCATGAGTATCTTGTTTTAATTTTGACAAATCTTCTATTGCTTTTCTTCTATATTCTGGAAATTCTGCTAAACTCTTAAAATCTGGACTGTGAGTTAAAAGATAATCAATTCCCTCTTTTCCAAATCTATCAAGAATAGGTTTTACAACAGAATATCCCCCTTCATACATCTTTCTTATATTAAGATTGTCTAAATTTTTATTAGAAACCATTTCTTTCCATTCATCATCTGAAAAAATTGGTTGATTATCCCTATCTCTTTCAAAATATAATGCAATACCTTCTGCAAGAGCATCATTTGCAAATCCATTTATTAGATTTGATAAATTTTTTGATCTATAATTATCATAATTTAATGTATTTTCAGAACTAGGATTATTTTTCTTAAGTCTTTCTAATCTTTTAAGCTCTCTATAGAGTTCAGTAAAATATTCTTCATCGGATAATTTTCCATTTGTTAATTGTTTTAATCTCTGATCAGAATAAACATGTCCTAGTTCATGTCTTAATGACTTTATAGGATCTTTTGAATCTTTTAATCTGATTAATTTATAGAATTTATTAATAATTTCTTGATCAGGATAAGAATGAAGATCTGAATTTAATTTTATTCTATTACTGCCATAAGATCCATAGGTCTTATAAGAAGTTACAGCTTCTATTTCGGGAATTGATTGAAATTTAATTCCAAAACTATTTTCAGTCTCAGAAATAACAGCAGGTAAAGATCTTGTTAAATAACTCTCTAAATTTGATTGATCTTGTTTTGCTCTTCTATCCATATCCAAACTAGTAAGACCTAAAATTCCTGATAAAGCAATTCCCAATGTTGCTATTTTTAATCTTTTTATAAGATTTTTCATCTTATTCCTCTCCTCCATTTCCAACATCTTCTCTATACAAACCTTTTAATTCTTCAGTAGTTGGAACTATTTTATTTAATAAATAATTTAATTTAACATCCTGAGAAAATGTTTCAAGTCCATGCATTTCAGGTCCATGCTCTCTATGTCTAAAACTTCTTGAAATTTTAGCTCCTTCAATAGCTTCTGAAAATTGTTTTATCTGTTCTTGATCATAACCAGCACTTGCAATATCATCAACTAAATATCCAAGCCATTTTTGATAACCATTCTTAAATCTATCACCATGTGAATTAACAATAGAACTTCTTATTGTTTGCTCAGGATTAATTACAGAATGTATTGATTTTTGTTCTAAATGATTAATAGGTTTTATTTTATCATTTGTTCCATTTACTATTTTTGATTCTTCTACAATAACAATATTGTCTAAAATACTTCTATACAATTGTTTATCTTTCTCTAGATAATCTTTAATTCTTGAATTTGCCAATGAAAAATTAGGATCCATTCTTTTCATTTCTTTTAATTCTTGATCACTTGTAACTGAATATCTTAAATAAACTTGAGCAAGATTTACATCAATTTGTTCCAATGCTCTTGCTCTATTTATTTTTGTTTCTAATAATTCACAAATAATATGCTCTTTTGGAAACATATACATGCTTCTAGCTCCCTGAGCATCTCTTTTATCAGTTATTTTATCTAAATATTTTAAAGAAACTTCTTTAGATCTTTTTACTGCCTTTGCTCTTTGACTTGTTCCAGAATCTAAATCAACAACAATTTTTAATAATCCCTTTCTTAACTGATCTAGTTTTTCAATTTCAACTTTATCATCATAACCAGCCATATATCTAAGAGCAACTTCTCCCAAGTCATGTAGATCTTGAACTAATTCTTCTGTAACAACATAACCTCTGTCAACTATTTGTCTTTCTTTAAGAGAAGTACCTATTTGAGCTAAAATATGAGCCATAGCTTTAGTACTCTTTTGCCCTCTTAGATTAGGATCACAATCATAATCTTCATCATAAAGTTCAGCCCATTTATCAATTCCAGGTGTTTGTGTTAATTTTTCTAAGTTTTGTTTTTGAGATTTACTAGCTTTAACAGGCTCTAAATATCTATCTCTTTTGCCAA
>JAGVIM010000246.1 GCA_020056045.1 Nanobdellota archaeon
ATTCATGGATGCAGAAGATGCAATAAATGCAAATAACTTTTCAAGAAGACTATTGAGATTAGTTGGGATAAAATAAAATGTTAAAAGTAGATAGAATTATTGAAGAAATCAAAGAAATTCTGAAAAAAGATACAAGAGGTCTAACAATTCAGGAACTTTCTAAAAAAACAAAAACTTCTAGAATAACAACCTCAATGGCTTTAATGAAATTAGAGGGAATGGAAGCAATAACAACAAGGGTCATTGGTAATTGTAAATTGCATTATTTAAAGGAAAAATAAATTTATAACCCCTCATTTACTCTAAATCCTATGATACCTAAAGAACAATCAGAAGAAATTAAAAAACAGTTATTAGAACAAGTTGGTAACTTACCAAATGAAAATAAAGAACAAATTAAAGAGTACATAAAAGGTTTAGATGAAAAAGGATTAGAAGAATTTTTAAAAAAGAATAAAATAAAAATAGCAAACTCAGAATCAGGAGAAATCTCAGTAGAAGATTTAGAAAAGCCATCTGAACAAGAATGCATTTTTTGTTTAATTATAAAAAATAAAGTCCCTTCTTATAAAATAACAGAAACAAAAAAAGAAATAGCAATTCTAGAAATTAATCCATTATCAAAAGGTCACTCAATTATTCTTCCATTAGAACATACAACAATGGAAAAACTTCCAAAATCTGCACTTTTATTAGCGCAAAAAATAGCTAAAAAAATAAAAAAGAAACTTAAACCAGAAGACATTAAAATAGAAACTTCTAGCTTAATGGGACATGCAATGATTAATATAATCCCATTATATAAAGACACGCTGCTTAAAAAAATAAAAGAAAATGAAAAAGATCTAAAACAACTTCAATCAAAACTTGAAACAAAAAA
Organism: Nanobdellota archaeon; assembly: GCA_020056045.1. GTDB lineage: Archaea > Nanobdellota > Nanobdellia > Pacearchaeales > GW2011-AR1 > ARS1285. Next base: position 881 of record JAGVIM010000246.1, read on the forward strand.
AAGATCTTCTAGAAAAAAACAATCAAAAAGTTCAAACGAAAAAACAGCAATAGAAAATATTTCTAAACTTCCAAAAGTACACTTTAGAATTCCCTAATAAAAATTATTTTTTTAATTTAATCCCTAAAACAAACGGAATTACTATAAATAAAATAAAACCTGCAAATAATATTGGATAATCATTTTGAGTGGGAACTCTAAGAGTTATAAAAATAATTTGCAATAAAGTTAAACCCATAAAAAGAAGATTAATTAACAAGCAAATAACAAAAAATAATAAAATAAAAAAAGAAATCTTAAGTCCCTTTATTCCTAGACTTAAGTCTAATTCTTTAGATACCTTTTTCATATTCCTCTTTTTCATACCTAAATAACAATTTATTATAATATTTAAATCTTATTATGTCATAGAGTTGCCGACTTTTGCTTAGAACTACATTTTAAGTTTGCTCCTAAAAATACAATTTTTACTAGAAGTTATATGATCAAAAATCAACTCGCATCTGCATTTCTTTATTTTATAATTATTACTAAAATGCAAATGCTCTACTCACAAAAGCATTTTCTAGTTCTTATGTTTTTAGTAAAAATACTTTTGCTCGCCTCTTGCTCAATTTTTTCGCTAATTTTCATTGATATTACTAATAAATATCAGCGAGTTTGTTGAGCACCGAAACAAAAAAGCTAAAATAAATAAGCCAAAGGCAAACAAATTATGGTAAGTCTAGTTTATCTAAAATGGATTTTCAGCAACTCAAACATGTCCATAAATTAAAACCTCATTTTTTAAGATAAGGCAGTAAACTTACTGCTTCTTTAATTAAAAATAAATGAAAATTTCCAAAGTAATACTAATAAAAAAATAAAACCAAATAAAAATCCAGGAGTAAAAGGGATTCCCTGTTTTATTAATATTTTTTTATTAGATTTACTTATTAATTCTAATTCTTTTTTTGAAACTCCATCCCAACTAGCCTTGATTCTTTTTCCCCTAATTAAAAGATCCCTATATAACCAATCTCCCTCTGTAACCTTACTAGGAGATAATGCTTTTATCATGCAACTTTCTTCAACAGTTCTAGCAAAAACAAATAATATTGGAAATAAAATAATAACAAAACCTATTAAAACAAGGCTCAAGTCATTGAAAACAATCCCAATTATTAACCATAATATAAAAAAAATTAAACCTCCAAAAAACATCTTCCAATACTTCTTAAACAAAATAGAATATTTTTTAAAGAATTTATTCCAATTCCTAATTACCAAGACAAAACTCCACAATAAAACATAAACAGACCCTGTTAATAAAAACAATAAAATAAACAAACCAAAAATTTTAAAATTAACAATCCAATTATAGCTAAAAGGTAAAATAGTGCCAAGAGCAATTAATAATTTTGCATCCCCTCCTGCAAATACTCTAAGATAATAAAATAAATTTCCAAGGATTAAGAATATCAAAAATCCAATAATTCCATTAATAAAAAACCAATAATTCCCACCAAAAACACTAAAACTCAACCTATATGCAAGGGCAAATCCAATTAAACTAAAATTCCATAGATTATCAACTTCTCTTCTCCTAAGATCCTGTAAAACTGCCCCAATAATCCAAATTAAAGCGAGCACAATTAAAAACAAATTTTCATTATTAATTAACATTTATTTTACCCATTTTTACTATAATTTTTAAAATATTTAATTTATCCTAGACTTATCTTCTTTCTTTTCAACTCTTAAAGCTCCACCTTTTTTATATCTATTATATCTAGACTTGGCTCTTTTATCTCCCTTATTCTTTCTTCTTTCATTAAATCCATAATCCATAATAATAAAAATAAGAATTATTATTTAAACCTATTTGTTAAACCAACGTAAATATTTATTTGAGCACTCTAGAGTTGCCGACTTTTGATTATGTCCATAAATTGAAAATCATATTATTTATGATATGATTGTAACTTTAAGTTTTCAATTTTGGATCATCAAGAAAACCCCTAAACATGCAGGGTTTTCTTGATAAATCTATTATAGTTTGCTCATAAAAATGTAATTTTTACTAGAAATTATATGCTTAATCTTCAATTCGTAATTTTATTTTGTTATTATACCTTTAATTACTTAAAATCAAATCACTCACCTCTTGCTCAAAGATTTCGCTGATTTTATTGTTATTAACTATGAAAATGAGCGAGTTTGTTGAGCACCGAAACAAATGAGCTGAGATTATCGAGCCAAAAGGCAAGCCTATTTAAAAAGGATTTTCCGCAACTCTAGTAAGCATTGAAAATATAAGTCAGTCATATAAATAACTATTATATTATATTAATCACAAACTCCTTTACATAACATACATTTATCTAAATATTACTAAAAGAAAGAATAATAAATTAATTTTCAACAAGCTTAACACAAAGTCTTCCAATATTTGAATTTTTTTCAGCAAGATCTGTAACTCTAGAAGTTAAATCAATAACATC
>JAGVIM010000248.1 GCA_020056045.1 Nanobdellota archaeon
AATGTAGAGAAGATTATTTAAGTTTTGGGGTGTGGGAAAGTTTTTAAGGTTTATTTAATAGGGTTTAATATGACTGATCTTGATTTTAACAAGATAGAAAAAAAATGGCAGGAAAAGTGGGAAAAAGCTAAATGTTTTTCTGCTAAAGAAGGGAAAATAGGTTCATCTTCTAAAAACGATGAAGGTCACAAGAAAAAATATTATGTTGTTGAGATGTATCCTTATCCCTCTGGATCTGGTTTACATATAGGTCATGCTTTTAATTATACTGTTGGTGATATTTGTGCTAGATTTAAATTAATGCAGGGATATAATGTACTTCATCCGATGGGATTTGATTCTTTTGGATTACCTGCTGAAAATGCTGCTATAAAAGCAAAGTCTCATCCTAAAAAATTTACAGAAGAAGCAATTGCAATGTTTATCAAGCAACAGAAATCTCTTGGGCTTACCTATGATTGGGATAGAATGATTATGAGCCATAGTCCCGAATACTATAAATGGGATCAGTGGATTTTCCTAAAGATGTTTGAAAAAGGACTTGCTTATAAGAAAAAAGCAAGTGTTAACTGGTGTAAAAAGTGTGGGACTGTTCTTGCAAATGAACAAGTTCATTCTGGAATGTGCTGGAGACATGAAGATACTCCTGTAGAAATTAAACATTTAGATCAATGGTTTTTTAAAATAACAGATTATGCTGAAGAATTATATGATAATGTTGATAAATTAACAAATTGGCCTGATAGAATAAAGGCAATGCAGAAGAATTGGATTGGAAAAAGTTATGGGAGTGAAATTGATTTTAAGATTCTAAATAAAAATAAGGTAATATTAGTAGATGCAATAAATGCTTTTGTAATCAAAGAAAAAGGGATTTTTCAAGAGATGCATAAATTGTTAGAAGAGTTTCCTAATAGAAAAATAATTTTAACAAATGCTAATGATGAAGAAAAAAAGAAATTTAATTTAGGCAAAATGCCTTATGAATTATTTACCTTAAAACATAATCCTGAAAAAACTAATCCTTCTTATTATAAAAATATGCTAGAGCATTTTAATTTAAAAGCTGAAGATGTAATCTACTTTGAGCATAATGAAGATGCAGTGAAAAGTGCAAGATTAGCAGGTATAAAAACATTTTATTATGATAAAGAAAAAAAGGATATTTTTTCATTAAGAACTTTTATATATGATAATTTGAATGAAGCCTGGAAGATATTTACAACAAGACTTGATACTATTTATGGGGTAACATTCATGGTTGTTTCTGCTCAACATCCAAGACTTATGGAATTAGTTACTGCTGGGCAGAAAAAAGAAGTTGAAACTTTTTTGAAAAAAATAAAATCAACAAGTGAGAAGGATGCTGATGAATTAGAAAAAGAAGGCGCTTTTACAGGAAGTTATGCAGTTAATCCTATTAATAATGAGAAAATTCCTGTTTATACTGGTAATTTTGTTGTTGCTGATTATGGTGCTGGAATGGTTATGGCTGTTCCTGCTCATGATGAAAGAGATTTTCAATTTGCAAAGAAATATAATATTCCTATAAAAAATGTTATAGCTCCAAATTTTGTTCTTTCTGGAAAAAATGCTCCTAGAAAAGATGTTGAAACTTTAGAAAGAAAAACTGTTACTGTTATAATTAAACATTTTAATGGAGATAAGTTTTTGTTGTTAAAAGAACCTGATAATTTTATTTTAGTTGGTGGTGGAATAGAAAAAAATGAGACTCCTGAAGAAGCAATTAAAAGGGAAATAAAAGAAGAAACGGGTTATTTGAATTTTGAAATTAAAAAAGTTTTAATTAATAATCTTTTTTGTTTAGGTTATAGGCATTCTAAAAATAAAAATCAAAAAACTGATGATGTTGTATTTTATGTTAAACTTAAGGATGATAAAAAAATTAAAAGCGAAGTAGAATCTGGTAAACATGAAGTTTTATGGTTTGATAGAAAAGAGGTATTTAATAAAATTAGTTGGGAACATCATAGGTTTATGTGGAATCTTTTTAATAAAGCAGAATCTGCTTATACTGAAGATGGAATTCTCGTTAACTCAGAAGAATTTAATGGATGGAATAATAAAGAAGCAATTGATGCAATTACTGAATTTTTAGCTAAGAAAAAATTAGGAAGAAAAACAGTCAATTATAAGTTAAGGGACTGGTTAATTTCAAGACAAAGATTTTGGGGAACTCCAATTCCAATAATTTATTGTGATAAGTGTGGTGCTGTTCCTGTTTCTGAAAAAGATTTGCCTGTTGTTCTTCCTGAAAATATTAAATTTGAAAGTTCAAAAAATCCTTTGATTGATAATAAAAAATTTGTTGAAACAAAATGCCCAAAATGTAATGGAAAAGCAAGAAGGGAAACAGATACAATGGATACTTTTGTTAATTCTTCTTGGTATTTTTTTAGATATTGTGATTCAAAAAATAATAATAAAATTTTTGATACTAAAAAAACAGATTATTGGATGCCCATGGATCAGTATATTGGAGGAGCAGAACACGCCTGTATGCATTTAATTTATTCAAGATTTTATACAAAGTTTTTAAGAGACTTGGGATTAACTAAATTAGATGAACCTACATTGAATCTTTTTAATCAGGGAATGGTTCATGGAAAAGATGGAGTTGTTATGAGTAAGTCTAGGGGTAATGTTGTTGACCCTCTTGATATGATTAAAAAATATTCCTGTGATACCTTAAGAATATTTTTAGTTTCAATTGCTGCTCCTGATAGCGATTCTATGTGGTCGGATACAGGAATTGAAAGCATGCACAAATTTGTGAGGAAATTTGTAGATTATTTTTCTTTAGTTCAAATTGGAAAGTC
>JAGVIM010000216.1 GCA_020056045.1 Nanobdellota archaeon
CCACCTCTTTCTTGAACTGAAGCATTAATATCTCTACCTCTTTGAGCTACTCTTTGAGAAACATCTGTAACTAATTCCTTTCCATCTTGAAGAAGTCCTGTAAGACCTTCTCCTACTTTTCTTAGATTATCTCTTGTCTTTGCCATTTTAAATAAAACAAAATCCTGTTTTTAAACATTATTATAATTAAAACATTATATCTGGTTTGTAGATTAATAGAATTTTATATTACAAGAAAATATAATTCCTGCGACCTCTTTTTTTATTTTCATCTTTTGCTTAAATAATTAATGACTTTGAGGTTTAAAAGTTTTAGCATTCCTCTTCAGAGCCTGTTACTAAAAGGTTCAACGCCCCCACGATTACTTAAACTAAAAAAGAAAGATTTAAATAACATTGGTTCATAAATGATACATATGGTTCAGAATAAAAACAATTTAGAATTAGAAATAATATTGGTTTTGTTAAAGAATAAATCTCATCTAAGAGAGATAGCAAGGACTCTCAATGAATCTCATTCCACAGTTTTAAGGAAGATTAATGAATTATCCAAAGAGAATGTCTTAGATTATAAGAGGGAGGGCAAAAACAAGGTATTTTTTATTAAAAATAATCTAAAAGCTAAAAACTATGTTTATTTTGCTGAAATTCACAAATTAAATAATATTTTAAAAAAGCATCCTGAATTGTCTATAATTTTCGAAGACATTAAGAAGAATTTCTCAAAAGGAATGATAATCTTGTTTGGAAGTTATGCAAAAGGAATTCCAAAGAAGGACAGTGATATTGATATTTATTTAGAAACCAATGACAATAACTTAAAAAACAAAATAAAAGCGATAAATTCTAAATTGAGTATTAAAATCGGGAAATTTGATACAAAATCTTTATTAATCAAGGAAATTATAAAGAATCATATAATCATAAATGGGTTGGAGGATTTTTATGAAAGAGTTGAATTTTTTAAAGAAGCTTAAGCGAAAAGGAATTATTGAATTGGTTGAATTTTCTGAAGAGATGAAATCTTCTTATTTAATAAAGGCAGATAACTGTCTTAAATCTGCAAAAATACTATTTTCAAGCCAACTTTATGAGAACTCTACTTCTGAAGCGTATTATTGTATGTATAACTCTCTGTTATCACTATTATTCAAAATTGGAATTAAATCTGAAAATCATTCTGCTTCAATAATCCTTTTTGATAAACTATTTGATAATAAAGAAATGGTAAAAATAATTTCTTGGGCTAAAGAAGAAAGAATAGATAAACAATATTATGTAGAAGCTCAACAAATAGTTAAGGTAACCAAAGAATCCTGCAATGAAATGATTTTAAAAGCTGAAGATTTTTTAGTTAAGATAAGACTATTAATAAATGAGATGGGTAATGAAAAAATTAGTTCTGCTAGAGATTCTTTTGTTAAGTTGTTAGGTTAAACTCTGCAAAAATGAGCAGTTACGTGCTTCCAAAAAGTTTCCACTTTTGAATATAAAATATGAGATAGTAAAGTGGAAACTTTTTATCTGAGCTGAATTTTTATTTTAATTATTTATCTCTCTGCAATATAAATTTTCATCTTCAGTTAATTTTTCTTTTTTGGATTAAACTCCTTTCGTATGCAGATATAAAAAGGTATGATGTTTATAATATAAATGACACATTACCATTATATTCAAGAAAATAGTTCTAAGTACAAAATAAGGGTCTTGGTGTTTTCGATTATTGCATTCTTACTATTTTTGTTTTTAGCTATTTTTTTCTATAAATTCGGGTATAACCTTTTTAAAACAACTCCTTTTTTACATAAAATAATAACTTATCTGAAATATAATTTTGTAAACGTAACTCCCATAGGTCTATTCTATGAACATTTGATAGGAGGGATATTTTTTGTGCCTTCTGCAGATGAATTGGTGTTTTATTATGGACTGATGAATGGAAATCCTATTCTTTTTTCATTTGTTGCAGCATTAACGGGTTATATGCTAGCGCAAATATTAAATTATACTATTGGTTCCAAAATAAGCAATTTCATGTTACATCTTGTTTCAAAGAAAAAAGTGTATAAAACCAAGAGATGGATAAACAAATATGGAGCCTATGGCATATTTCTCTTTAATGCAATTCCAATTCTTCCTGCACCCTTATTAATATTTGCACTTGGAGTAACTAAGTATAATTTTAAAAGACTATTCATAATAACTACCCTAGCCAAGGTTTTGGAATATTCAATTTTGATTGGCATCTTTTTATTATTTTCAGGATGATTTTTATACTCCATTGTCTTTAAAATATGATGAAAGAACCACATAGTATACTAAAAACCGAACGAGCTCTGCATAAAACAGTTAATCTAAAAAAATTAATCGGAAAAAGAGTTCTTTCTAAAGGGGGAAAGATAATAGGAAAAATATCTGAGATAAGAATAAATCCAATAAGTCTTAACATTGAAGGGATTCTTGTAAAGGGAAACATTATTAAAAAATCAATGTATATAGGAAGAAGTTATTTTTCGCATTTATCTCCTGAAGCTATAATTCTAAACATAGAAGTTTCTGTTTTAATTAAAAATAAACAAGTAATAGATTCGAAAGGAAGAATAATAGGGCGAATTAAAGAAGTGGTAAGGAAGGGAACAGGGAATGATCTAAAGGGTGTATATGTTCGCTCATTGTTCAGCCGGAAATTTTTTATTCCAGAATCAGAAATAGAGTATGTAAACAAATCAATAGTATTAAAACCAAAGTATAATGCAACAAAAAAGTATTTCTGGCAAAGCAATAAATAAAACAATAACTTCAGAAGACATATTAGGAAAAGAAGTCATAGATGCTGAGGGAGCTTTTATTGGAGTTGCAGAAAAGATATTTATTGACCCCAAATCAATGGATTTTATAGGGATATCTATTGATAAGGGGCTTATTCGAAGTGGACTAACTGTTGGGAAAAATTATATTGATAATATAGCTGATCATGCCATTTTCCTAAAAATAAGAGTAGTTTATGACATAAAAGGAAAGTTTGTTTTTGATAAAGATGGAAAGAAAGTTGGAACAGTTTCTTCTATAGATCTTTGTGGGAAAAAAAATAAAATAAAAAATATTTATGTGAAACCTCATTCTAGTTTATTCTCCTTTAATGAAAAAATAGTAATCTCTGAAGATTATATAGAAAATATAGGGGACAATGTTATCCTAAATATAAAAATAAATCATTTGCCTAAAAAACAAATTTTATCAGAATAATTTTAATTAGAGTAAGTGCTCCCTGACATTTTCCTAAATTTAAAGTTAACAAATTCTGAAAAATGAGCATAACATTATGGTTCTTTTTTTATTAAACAGTTCCGTTATACATGATTCTGGTTAGCTAAATAGTCTTCAGCTTCGCCTCAAAAATTGACAGGAAAAAGAAAGATTTAATCTTTAACATAATGGTCATTTAAAGAAGTTGCTAAAGATTTTAAACCTGCTTCTTTTTTATTATTTGCCCTTATTCCTAAATATGCAATTCCAGCTCCGACAGCTATTTCTAAAACAGTGTATAAATTAAAATCTCTATTTGTTGCAACTGATGTAATTCTTTCTAAAATTTTTGCCCCACAATCAATAACACCATCTGCAAATAGAACAGTTCCTAAACCCATAGCAAAATAATCTCTTATTCTTCCTCTTGAAGTAGAATTTATTGCTTCTTGCACAGCTTCCTGATTACTCATTTCATTAACCCTGGAGGCATATTGTGGATTTGTTTTTATTCCCAGATTATCAAGTAAACTTTTGTTAGCCATAAAATATGAAGGTGTTTGTATATTTATAAATCTTTCCATAACGTAACTACTTTGAAGTTAATAATATTTACAAAGTAGAACAACCCTATTATGTTCAGGCGTAAATGGATGGTTAACTGCTCCAGAAAACATCGTGCCATATATTTTATCATACTTCTTGTATCAATTTATGTTATAAATCTTGTTACAAAAACTATTAATTCAGTAAACCAAAACATTTAAATATACATGTGTATACAATTGTATATGGAAACAACAATAAGAATAAATCCAAATACAAAAGAAGAACTTGATAGCTTCAGACAATATAAAAATGAAAGCTATGACGAAGTGGTAAGAAAAATAATAGTTATAGCAAAAACTTGTGAAAAAGAACCTAAACTAAGTCAAAAAACTATACAAGAAATAAAAGAAGCAAGAGAAAGAATAAAAAAAGGCGAGTTCTACACAGAAGAAGAAGCTAAAAAGATTTTAGGGTTATCAAAAAGCCCTTGAGTTATTGTTTTGGACTTTTGGATGTTCAAGATTCAGAAAAGTATATTAAAAATATTGATATAATAAGAATTATAAATCTACCTTATTTAATTTATTTTGTTTTTATCCAAGGACTTTTCTATTTTAGTTTCTTTCTTCCGAAGTTCTTTCTTTTTTAAAGAAAGAAGCTCTATTCGTTATCAGCCAATCCTTTTCTTTGTCTTATCTTTCTTATAATTTCAGGTTGTATATTTGCAGGAACTTTTTCAAAACTCTGGTCAACCATAGAAAATGTTCCTCTTCCTTCTGTTGCACTTCTTAATTGACTTGCAATTCCAATCATTTCTGCAACAGGAAGTTTTACCTTAACAGTAACATGACCTGCGCCCTGTTCAATGTCAAGAATTTGTCCTCTTTTACTTTGAGCAAGTTTTGTAAGTTCACCCATAAATTCAAGTGGTCCTTCAATTAATAATGTCTGTACAGGTTCAAATAAACAAGGGCTCGCACTATTAATTGTCATTCTTAAAGAATCCCTTACAGCAGGATAAACTTGCGCAGGTCCTCTATGAATTGCATCTTCATGAAGTTTAACATCGGTTAGACTGATTTTTAATTTTGTACAAGGTTCTCTAGAAAGAACTCCTGCATTTATTACCTGTTCAATACCATCAAGTACAAGTTCTATAACTTCTCCAAGATTAACTTCTCCCTTAATTTTATTAATAATAGCACATTCTTTGTAAATCTCAATATATTGTCTAGCTTCATCATTAGAAATACTTAATTGATTTAACTTCTTCCATATCTCTTCTTCTCTTTTCTTAAATCTTCTTTCAGGTAAATCTCCAGCTTTAATTGCCCTATAGACCTGATCTTCAAGAGGTTCAACCTGTATAAAAAATAAGTTATGTTTGTTTGGTGATTTTCCTTCTCCTTCAATTCCCTTTTTACCTACAGTTTCTCTGTATACAACAATAGGTTCAGAGGTTCTTACTTCAACACCTTTTTCAGTTCTAATTCTATTTTCAATAATTTCTAAATGTAATTCTCCCATTCCACTCATTAAATTTTCTCCTGTTTCTTCATTAATTTCAATTTTTAAAGTTGGATCTTCCTTTGCAACTTTTTTTAAAACTTCAATTAATTTTGGTAAATCTTGAGGTTTTGGAACAGTAATTGATTTTGTGATAACTGGATCAAAAATATGCCTAATGCTTTCAAAAGGTTCTTGAGGAGTTAATGTAACTGTTTCACCAGGTTGTGAAATTAGTCCAGTAATTGCAATAACATTTCCAGCAGGAACTTCTCTAACTTGTTCAGGCTTTATTCCATTATAAACTAAAACCTGCTGAATTTTTTGTTTTTTCTTTTCATTATTAAGATAAACTTCCATTCCTTCTTTTATTGTTCCTGAAAATAATCTTCCAGCAGAAATTTCTTTTCCAGATCTTGATTCAATAATTGTATTTGTTATTACAAATGCAACTTCTGCATTCCTATCGCAATTAAGTAAACCTTTTCCAAATTCACTTTCTAAATCTCCAGCTGACCATATTTTAGGAATTCTATATTTCTGAGCATCTACTGGAGATGGTAAATGTTTAACAACAGCATCTAATAAAACTTCAAACAATGGAGCTTTTTCCCAAACCCATTTTTTTCTTTCTTCTTCAGTCATACTTCCATCATATAAACTAATAACATCTTTGAAACTAACTCCTTTTTTCTTCATATAGGCAACAGATAATGCCCAATTGTCTTTTGCACTTCCAAATATAACACTTCCATCAGCAACATTAACTTTCCATTTTTGTCTGAATTCTGGTTCTGCAATTTGTTCTATTAATAAATTAAAATGATCAATTACTTTCATGAATCTTTCCTGCATTCCTTCAGGAGTTAATTTTAATTCCTTAATCATTCTGTCAACTTTATTAATAAATAAAATAGGTTTTACTCTTTCTCTTAATGCTTGTTTCATAACAGTTTCTGTTTGAGGCATAATTCCTTCACTTGCACAAACCAAAACAACTGTTCCATCAATTGCTCTCATTGCTCTTGTAACATTTCCAGAAAAATCAACATGTCCAGGAGTGTCAATCAAATTAATTAAATATTCTTTTCCTTCAAGTTCATGGGCCATTGAAACATTTGCAGCATCAACAGTCAGTAATCTTTCTTGTTCATCAGAATGTTGCCATGTTGACATTCCACCATCAAGATCACCTGCAAGTTTCTCACTCATGAGTCCTGCAGCAGCAAGTAAATTATCAGTCAGAGCTGTTTTTCCATGGTGAATATGAGCAGAAGTAGCGATGTTTCTAATAGTATCTTGACTTGAAATAAGTCTTTCAATTTTCTCAAACGGTGTTTCTTTTTTAGCCATTTTATTGTTTTTCTTTGTTTTAAAATAACAGACAGAAAATAAAATTTTCTGTATGTCCGAAATTTTTAATTTCTGAATTGTTATATTTTATTATTTATTCCTCCTATTTTTATCTCGCAGAATCAGCTTGTTTTTCAGAATCTTTCTTTTTTATCATAGAATAACTTTCTGATTCATTGTTGTAAGCTTTTATTATTTCATCTGCAAGAGTTTGTGCAATTTTTGGTTTTTTATTATGTGATTTATCATAACTTCCTTGAACAATTATTCTAAGCGTCATTGTAACTCTTCTCAATGGACTTATATCAACTGCTTGGGGATATCTTGCTCCACCATATTCAATTACAGTTATTCCATCTCTTGGAGCAGCATTTTCAAGAGCAGTAACTAAAACTTGCACTGGATTTTGTTTTGTTTTTTCTTCAATTATTTTTAAACATTTCAAAACAATTTTCATATTTTGTGAATATTTTCCAGTTTTCCAAGAAGTTTGTATTTTATGTTTTTTCCCCCTATGCCCTGGAACTGCAATAAGATTTGCAAATAATTCAAGTAAATTAATTTTTCCTTTTGAATATTTTTCTCTTATCCTTCCATAACTTTTAACAACTAGTTTTGGTTCAAGACTAATATATCTCTTCATTCCAGGATCCTTTATAACAATATTTGAAACATCATATATGTCAAATAACTTGAATCCTTCAATACCTTTAGAACTTTCTTCATCAGTTTCAATTTCAGTATCACTAATAATTTCTTCTTTAATATTATCTAATTCTTGTTCTATCATTTTAAGCTGTTTCTCCAAGTTGTTCTTGATATTGTCTTTCTTGAATATTTCTATATGCTGATAAACTAAATGAAGGTGTTCCCTCATATTGTTTAGATGTTTTTTTTAATTCTCTTAATTCAGTAGGAAATCTTAATATTAATGCTTCAGGTTTTTCTTCAACATTTTCTAAAGGTATTCTTTTAACTGCCATTTTATTTATCTATAATTTCCCCCATAATTTAATGAAGCACATCGAGATCCTTCTACAAATGAGTTAAAAGCTTCTCTTGGTCCCATAGCAATAGTCAAACTAACTAATGCTGTTCCAACAAGTCCTGCTAAACCACTAGCAAGAATAATATCTGAAACTCTGCTAATTCTCTCTGTATCTTTTTTTGGAACTAATTCTTTTGTAGTCATATAATATAATGCATCTCTAAAATCTTTTATTGCCATTTTGTTTATCTTCTTCCCTTTTCTATCTGGCCTTTCCAAAGTCTTCTCAAGGGCTGATCATTTACTTTAATAACACTCCATCTAACTCCGGGAATATCTCCTTTTGATCTTCCCTGTTTTCCACCAATTCTTTCAATTAGAACTTCATCATGTTCATCAATAAATTTTTGAGCCAGATTTCCTGGAATAAAAGCAGTAACAGTTCTAGAATTTTTAATCAGTTGAACTTTGCAACATTTTCTCATTGCAGAGTTTGGCTGTTTTGCTTCTTTTTGAACTTTTTCAATAACAATTCCTTTTGCCTGATTTTTTCCACCAAGAGGATCTGATTTTTTAAATAAATTCAGAGTTCTCACTCTATATGGCCTATCGTGCCATCTAAATTTTCTTCTATTTTTTATTAATTTTGTTGCGTTTTGAAGTCCCATTACTTTTAAATTCCTCCCAATTAAGGGAAATTTAAAGGACAGAGAATTTGTTAAACAAATTGTCTGTATATAAAAAATCTTTTATTGATTTTTTATTATTAAATGATTAATAAAATATGATAACAATGATGGTTTAAAAAGCTTCCGAAATCCGGCTTTGGTAATTTTAAGATATAGCTATTTTTTTTATTTACCAACTATAAATGTTATAAAATCAGATGCTTTTAGAATATTTATAATTTACTTTTTATGGTTTTTTATATGCTCCTTAAAATCTTTTCCCAAACTTGATAAAGAATTACCAATGTTTGTTGTTCTCTCATCTATTTTACCTAAACATTTAGATTGATTTATTAAAAATCCAACAATTACAAACATTCCTGCTAATATAATTCCCATTCCTGCTATAATTATATTTTCAGTAGCCCATGTTCCACCCAACAATGCTCTCACAAGCTGATAAATAACATAGATGATAATAACAACATAAATAATTTGTATTAGGATTTTTATTATGTCCATAAATTAAAACCCCATTCTTTAGAATGGGGTCGTAGCTTACTGGTTTTAATTTTGGATCATCCAAAAAACAAGTGCCTGTCACAAACCACACCTTTTAAGGTGTGGTGGCACATTGTTTTTCTGATATCCTTTAAATCTATATCTGTAACCATCCTAAATTTTTTATTAGCCATAAGAAGAATAATATACCTAAAGCTAATAATAACCATCTAATAACTTGTAAAAAAATAACTAAATTCTTATCCCTCTTTTTCACCATTTCATAAACCTCTTTTTCAATAAAATAAGGATATTTCTATTTATAATCTTTTTCTTTGAGCCCTTAAAAAATCTTTTATTATTTTATCCTAACTTTTTTAATTCCAAAATATTGTTCAAGAATATTTTCCATTTCAATAAGTCTTGCTTTTCCTTTTCCAATAAGAGAAGCTTTGCTTTGAGCATTAGAATTTATAATAGCTTCTCCATCTTTTATTTCAATTCCTTTTAATCTGATTGGTTTTACTAGAATGGAAACAAAATTTTCAATATCTTCTATTCCATTTGGATCTGCAACCACTTTTATTTTTCTTCCGATTATATTGCTTAATTTTTCTAGGTTATAATTATTTTGTCCTATTGCCCTTAAAATTAAATTTCTAGGAACAACAAAAACAATCATATTATTATATTCAAAACAATGATTTGTTTTTATTCTTGTTACATTTTCAAACAAGTTTGCATATCTTATGAACTGCATATTTAAAACTTTTATCATGTTATATTGTGAAAAAAATAATTTGATTATTAAAATGTATTGAATATTTAGTTTTTAAATGTTTCCCATCGATATTTCCTATTTCTTTATGTATTATTTCAAAATTATTGTTCGTTTTTCTCCAAGGCCTTCAAAAATTTTATTTTTGAATGGACTAGAAAATTTATTTTCTAGGTCTTTTTATAAAAGAGCTTTATTTACCTTTTATTTTTTTCTTAGGTTTTTCAACAATAGGCTCTGTTGATCTTTTAGAAACATCTTTTGTATTTTTTGTTAATCTTTCAACAGATTTATCCTTTGAAGGCTTTTGGTCTGTTAATGGGCCTGTAACTTCAACCATCAAACCTGGAAGTCCGGTTCCGACCGGAACCGGCTGGTTTAGAATAATATTTTCAATTACAGAATCAAGTTCATCTTTGTTTTCTTTTAATGTAGCATTTACAAACTGTTTAACAGGTGTTTCAAAACTTGCTCTTGCAAGTATTGAAGATTTCTGAGAAATAATTCCCATTCTTGTTATTCCCTTAACACTTCCTTCAGAAGTCATTGCATCTGCAATTAATCTAGAATGTCTTTCATTTATATCAAGACCCTGTGATGTTGTAACTTTTGCAATTTCTCTGATTATTGCAGCTCTTGCAACCTCAACACCAAATACATCACAAACTTCATGTATGTCGTTGCTGATTGTTTTTAATTGTTCAACACCTTTGAATTTTATTATTTCCTTAAGATTTGTTCCAGCAGTTAATATAACATAACCTTCATCTCTTTTAACAACAAGTATTTGTTCTATTCCTTTTATTCCAGATATTGATGTTTCTTTTATTTTTTCTTTTAATTTATAAATTTCTTTAAAATTCATATCTTTTCCATTAAAAATAATTGTATTTCCATGAGTTTTGCAATCGAATTTTGCCTCTTTCAATCTTCCCCCAATAGTTTCTATTGAAGAATGAACTCTTTTAACAGCATCAGAATCAAAAAGAGCTTCTATTTTTTTATCTCCAAAATTGATTTTTATTTCTTTAACAATATC